>JAEUIB010000302.1 GCA_016795255.1 Planctomycetota bacterium | reverse complement strand
GACCGCGGTCATCACGAACAACGTCGTCAGCGGCTGCTACTACGAGGGCACGTCGGCGGCGTCGGGCGGCATCCTGCTGGTAGGCGCCGGTTCGTGCACGGTCGAGGGCAACTTCGCCACCGCGAACAACGTCGGCATCTGGGCGACCGACATCGACTTCGGCTTCGGCAACATCGCCGTCGGTCCCGGCGTCTATCGCGGCAACGTGCTCAACAACCCGCAGAACGGCGATCCGCTGTCGTTCGCGGACAACGCGTTCGACGACAACGCCGCCAGCGTGTGGGACTCGAACACGTACCACAACTACGACGCGCCGCACGGCTTCCCGGCCGGCTACGACATCGGCTTCTCGACGACCGCGGGCATCGCGACGGTGGACGTCAACGCGACGCAACTCGACGCGCTCGATTGGTCCGATCTGAACGGCCCGACGACGACCGCGACGGCGAACGATCCGCAGGGAGTCGCCCTCGGTCAGTTCAACGCCGACGGCAAGCTCGACGTCGCGACCGCGTGCGAGTCGTCGAACTCCGTGTCGGTGCTGCTGAACGACGGCAGCGGCGCGCTGCTCGCGGCGGCGACCACGACATCGGCGACGCAGCTGAAGGGCGCCCGAGCGATCACCGCCGGCAACTTCGTCGGTGACGCGAACGTCGACCTCGCGGTCGCGTGCAAGAGCGGCAACACCGTCACGCTGCTGCAAGGCGACGGTGTCGGCGGCTTCACGATCGCGGGCACGATCGCCGTGACGACCGGTCCGTACGCCATCGCGTCGGCCGACCTCGACGGCGACGCGGATCTCGACCTCGTGGTGTCGACCGTCGGCACGCCGTTCTTCACGCCGGGCAGCGTCCAGGTGTTGACGAACGGGCCGTTCGGCACGTTCACGGCATCGGCGCTCACCGCTCCGGGCGCGGGCTTCGGTCAGGTGCAAGGCGTCGCGGTCGGCGACCTCGGCGGCAGTGCGCTGCCCGAGATCGTCGCGGTCGACGGCGACACCGGCCTCGTGCTCGTCTACGAGAACGTCGCGGGCACCTTCGGCGCGCCGCTGCTCCCCGATCCGAAGCTCTCGCCGAGCGAGGTCGTGAAGCCGCGCAGCGCCGTCGTCGGCGACGTCAACTTCGATCGTCGCAACGACCTCGTGATCACGAACCTCGGCAACGTGCCGACGAACTTCGGTGACGTGCGCGTGCTGATGCACTCGCCGGTCACGACCGTCACGTTCGGACCGGCGCTGGCGTTCGAGGCCGGCACGTTCCCGACGGCGGTCGCGGTCGGTGAGCTGTACACGGATCAGCTCGCGGGCGGAGACCGCACGGGTCTCGACTTCGTCACCGCGAACTTCGGTGCGTCGTCGCTGTCGCAATTGAACGGGTTCCTCGGCGCGGTGACGCCGTCGGCGAGCATCAAGAGCGACGGCGCGTTCCTCGCGCAGAGCGACTTCGCGCTCGGCGCGTTGCCGACGGCCGTCGCGATCGACGACCTCAACAACGACGGCTTCGACGACGTGGTCGCGACCGTCACGGGTGCGTCGAACTCGGTGAAGGTGTTCCTCGGCCCGGTCCAGGCGTTGGTCGAGCCGTACGGCTTCGGCTGCCCCGGCACGGGCGGCACGATCCCGGTCAACAGCGCGATCGGTCTGCCGACGATCGGCAACGGGAGCTTCACCGACACGCTGTCGAACGCGGCGCCGTTCCACGCGAACTTCCTCGCGCTCGGTGTCGGACCCGCGAACGCCGAGTACGGCTTCTCGGGCAGCGGCTGCTTCCTGCTCGTGAACCCGTCGCCGATCTTCCTGACGTTCCGCTCGTTCACGGATGCGAGCGGCTCGTCGGCGATCGGTCTGCCGATTCCGGGCGCTCCGGTGCTCGCGGGTCTGCAGGTCTACACGCAGTGGCTCGTGTTCGACGCGGCCGGGCCTTCGCCCGGAATCGTGTTCTCGAACGGCCTGCGCATTCGCCTCGGTTTCTGATCGCTCGAGTGGCCCACGCACCGTCGCGGCACTCGCCGCGACGGTGCGTGGGCGTCCTTTCGCCGGAGCCCACCGTGAACTCCATCGTTGCCGGCGCACTGTGCGCCTTCGCGTGGTCCGCGATCGCCGCGGATTCCACGGCCACGCCGCCCGCGCGGGCGGAGCTCCCGCTGCCCCGCATCGAACCGTTCTTCGTCGCCAGTGGGGACGCGGACGGCTCGCTGCTCGGGATGTTCGCGCGGATGCCGATCCGCG
>JAEUIB010000285.1 GCA_016795255.1 Planctomycetota bacterium | reverse complement strand
GACCAGCGACCAGCGCGCGTCGCGGCACCGCTGCCGATGCTCGTCATGGGCGTCATCGGCTTCTACGGCGGCTTCATCCAAGCCGGCGTCGGGCTGTTCCTGCTGTTCGCGCTGGTGCCGTACCTGCGCTTCGGGCTGAAGGAAGCCAACGCGCTGAAGCTGCTCGTCGTACTCGTGTTCACCGTGCCCGCGTTGATCGAGTTCGAGCGCGCCGGCCAGGTCGATTGGCCGCTCGGACTCGTGATGGCGGGCGGTCAGACGATCGGTGCGCTGATCGCCGCGCGCATCGCGACGAAGAGCCCGCGGGCCGACGCGATCGTGCGCGCGCTGCTCGTCGTCGTGCTGGCCGGGACGGCGCTCGAGCTGCTGATTCATTGACGCGGCCGATCGGGACCGCGATCCTCTTCGCCCTTCGGCAGGTCACTTCAAGAACGGGTCACCATGCAACGATCTCTCCGATTCCTCGCCGCGTGCGCGGTCACGTTCGTCTGTTCGTTCGAGACGCGCGCGGCCGACGGCGGCCTGACGCCCGAACACGTCGCGAAGACGCGCATCGTCAGCCAGGTCGCGATGTCGCCCGACGGCGCGCACGTCGCGTACTTGCTGTCGGTGCCGCGCAAGCCGTTCGAGGAAGCGGACGGCAACAATTGGGTCGAGCTGCACGTGGTCGACCGCCAGGGCAACGATCGCGGCTTCATCACCGGACAGGTGTCGATCGGCGCGATCGAATGGACCGCCGACGGCTCGGCGATCACGTTCCTCGCGAAGCGCGGCGACGACAAGGGCAAGAGCGTGTACGCGATCCCGCTGGCCGGCGGTGAAGCGCGCCGCATCATCGCGCACGAGACCGACATCGCGTCGTACTCGTTCTCGGCCGACGGCAAGACCGTCGCGTTCCTCGCGCAGGAGAAGGAGGACGAGGCCTGGAAGAAGCTGAAGGAGCAGGGCTTCAACCAGGAAGTGTTCGAAGAGCAGCCGCGATTCACGAAGGTGTTCGTGACGTCGCCCGAGTCGACCGAGAAGGCGCGCGAGATCCCGGTCGTCGGCCAGCCGTCGGAGCTGCGCATGGCGCCGGACGGAACGCGCATCGCGCTCGCACTCGCGCCGACGCCGACCGTCGACGACAACTACATGAACCGCGCGGTCCACGTGCTCGACGTCGCCAGCGGCGCGGTCGTCACGCGCTTCCCGAATCGCGGCAAGCTCGGCGCGATCGCGTGGAGCCCCGACTCGACGGCGCTCGCGATCATCTCGGCCGAGGACCGCAACGATCCGCAGGAAGGCCGCATCTACCTCGCGCCGGCCGCGGGCGGTGATTGGAAGGACCTGCTGCCGAATCACGAAGGTCACGTGACGACGGCACGCTGGAACAGCCCGAACCTGCTGACGCTGCTCGTCGACGAGGGCGTCACGACGGCCGTGACGATCGTGTCGCGCGGCGGCGAAGTGCGCGAACTGATGGCGTCCGGCGACTACGTGCTGACCGGGCTGTCGCTGGCGGGCAACGGCCGGCAAGGCGCCGCGATCCGCAGCTCGCCGTCGCATCCGCCCGAGGTCTACGCGATGGGCCGCGGCGACGCGGCGCCGAAGCGCCTGACCGACTCGAACCCGTGGCTGAAGGACGTGCGCCTCGCGAAGCAGGAAGTCGTCACGTTCAAGGCGCGCGACGGCCTCGAGCTGCAAGGCATCCTGATCCGTCCGCTCGACGAGGTCGCGGGCCAGCGCTACCCGCTGCTGCTGACGGTCCACGGCGGTCCCGAATCGCACGACGCCAACGGTTGGCTCACGCGCTACGCGGGTCCGGGACAGATGGGCGCGGCGAAGGGCTACGCGGTCTTCTATCCGAACTACCGCGGCAGCACGGGACGCGGCGTCGCGTTCTCGAAGCTCGGCCAGGGCGACTACGCGGGCAAGGAGTTCGACGATCTCGTCGACGCGGTCGACCACATCGTGAACATGGGGCTCGTCGACACGAAGAAGGTCGGCGTCACCGGCGGCAGCTACGGCGGCTACGCGTCGGCGTGGTGCGCGACGAAGCTGACCGATCGGTTCGCCGCGGCCGTGATGTTCGTCGGCATCTCGAACAACGTGTCGAAGAACGGCACGACCGACATCCCGCAGGAGATGGAACTCGTCCATGCGCGCATGGGCGTCGCCGAGAACATCGACTTCCTGATGGAGCGCAGCCCGGTCTCGTACGTGAAGCAGGCGCGCACGCCGATCCTCATCATGGGCGGCAAGGACGATCCGCGCGTCCATCCGACGCAGAGCATGGAGCTGTACCGCCAACTGAAGACGCTCGGTCAGGTGCCGGTGCGCCTCGTCTACTTCCCCGGCGAAGGCCACGGCAATCAGCGCGCGGCGTCGAAGTACGACTACTCGCTGCGCATGCTCCAGTGGTTCGACCACTACTTGAAGGGCCCGGGCGGCGCGCCGCCGGCGTGGCAGCTCGAGTACCCGCTGAACGTCAAGAAGTCCTGATCACCGGTCGGACGCCCGCACGGGCGTGACGGCGCCGCGACGGCGAGGCGCGCGAACTCCATCCGAGGACATCCCTCGGTGGATCGCGCGCCTCGCGCTTCGTACGCTCCGGTCCATGCGCCCCTACCTCGATCTGCTGCGCCACATCCTCGAGCACGGCACGAAGAAACAAGACCGCACCGGCACCGGCACGTTGTCCGTGTTCGGCCACCAGATGCGCTTCGACCTCGCCGAGGGCTTCCCGCTGGTCACGACGAAGAAGGTCCACCTGAAGTCGGTGGTCCACGAGCTGCTGTGGTTCCTGCGCGGCGACACCAACGTGAAGTACCTGCGCGATCACGGCGTGACGATCTGGGACGAGTGGGCCGGCCCCGACGGCGAACTCGGCCCGGTCTACGGCAAGCAGTGGCGCTCGTGGCAAGCGCCGGACGGTCGCGTCATCGACCAAGTCGCGCAAGCGGTCCACCTGCTGAAGACGCAGCCCGATTCGCGCCGCATCGTCGTCAGCGCGTGGAACCCGGCCGACGTCGACAAGCAGGCGTTGCCGCCGTGCCACACGCTGTTCCAGTTCTACGTCGCCGACAAGAAGCTGTCGTGCCAGCTCTACATGCGCAGCGCCGACGTGTTCCTCGGCGTGCCGTTCAACATCGCGTCGTACGCGCTGCTGACGATGATGCTGGCGCAGATCGCGCACCTCGAGCTCGGCGACTTCGTGCTGACGCTCGGCGACGCGCACCTCTACACGAACCACCTCGAGCAGGTCCGGCTGCAGCTCACGCGCGAGCCGTTCGCGAAACCGACGATGCGGCTGAACCCCGCGGTGACCGACCTCTTCGCGTTCCGCTTCGAGGACTTCACGCTCGAGAACTACCAGTGTCATCCGGCGATCAAGGCGCAGGTCGCGGTGTGAGCGCGATGCGCGTCACGTTCATCGTCGCCGTCGCGAAGAACGGCGTCATCGGCAAGGACGGAGCGCTGCCGTGGCATCTGCCCGGCGACCTGAAGCGCTTCAAGGCGCGCACGTCCGGGCATCCCGTGATCATGGGACGCAAGACGTACGCGTCGATCGGCAAGCCGCTGCCGGGACGCACCAACGTCGTGATCACGCGCGATCGCGAGTTCGCCGCTCCGGGAATCGTCGTCGCGCACGATCCGCGCGCCGCGCTCGACGAAGCCCGTAGAGCCCCCGGCAACGACGAGTGCTTCGTCATCGGCGGAGCCGAGATCTACCGATCGCTGTTGGATCACGCCGATCGCATCGAGCTGACCCGCGTCGACCTCGACGTCGAGGGCGACACGCACTTCGACGTGCCGTCGACGGGTTGGCGCGAGGTCGCCACCGAGCCGCCGACGATCGACGAACGCAGCGGCCTGCGCTGGAGCGTCCACGTGCTCGAACGGACCGCGGGCCGCTGACCGCTCGAACCAAGGGGGGGCTGTCCCCTTTTGACGACCTCTCCGTCACGCGCCCGGTTCGTCGGCCTTCTGTCCCTTGTGATACGTCGTGTAGACGAACACGGGGATCTTCGCCGAGCCGAGGTACTCGTGGATCAACGGCTTGACGACCGACCACTCGAGTCCACCGACGCCGGTCGCGAGCTTCGGCAGCGCGAGGCTCCGAATCGACTGCGTGTCGAGTTCGTGACGCAGCCGGCGCAGCGCGTGGTTGACGTACGACACCTGCGCCTTGCCCGGACGCGCGCCGTGCGCGATGTCGCCCTCTTGCGTCATCAGGTTGAAGATCCGCACGCCGCCCGGACCTCCCCACATCCACAGTTCGCCCGGCTTCGGATGCGTCTGATGGACGTAATGGCGGAAGTCCTTCGCCATCGCCGGCCACGATTCGCGGAGCGCGAGCGCGAGCCCGCTGTCGAAGTGATCGTTCGGCGCGACGCCGTGCGCGATCGCCTGGGCCTTGGTGAGAAGGATGTCGCCGCTGACTTCGTGGATCATGACTCGCTCCGATTCGGGGGACGCCCGAACCGGCGCAAGACGCGTGCCCGATCCCGATCGCGCGAAACCG
>JAEUIB010000284.1 GCA_016795255.1 Planctomycetota bacterium | reverse complement strand
GGGTGCTGTTGGCGCTGTTCTTCGTGTTCATCGCCGCGAAGAACTTGTCGGGCGACGCGCAGATCGCGACCGACTTCCAGCGGTTCGGCTTCCCGGACTGGTTCCGGGTCGCCGTCGCGGTCTGCCAGATCCTCGGCGCGGTGCTGTTGTTCGTGCCGGGCTTCGCACTCGTCGGCTGCGGCGTGCTGGCGTTCGTGCTCGTCGGCGCGATCGTCAGTCACGTGCGCCACGATCCGCTGGCGAGCGCGCTGTCGCCGCTCGTGTTCCTCGTGCTGGTCGGAGTCGTCGCGGTCGCCACCCGCCGCGCTTGATCGGCGAGCGGTCGGAGGCCCGGCAAGGCTCATGCGATCCTCACGCGACCCGAGCAGGATCGCGGCCGATCGAATAGCCTCTCCGGTCCCCATGACCACGCACGAACTCGACGTCGCCATTGCAGCCGATCGCGGGACCGCCGCGCTCGACACCGACAATCAGCTCCTGCTCGGGGAGCTGCGCGCCCGCGGTCTGCGCGCCGCTCCGTTCGTCTGGGACGACCCGAGCTTCGACCTGACCTCGACGCGCATCGCGCTGATCCGTGCGACGTTCGACTACACCGCGCGCCGCGACGAGTTCCTGGCCTGGGCGGACGAGGCCGCGACGCGGACGACGCTGCTCAATCCCCCGGCCATCCTGCGATGGAACGCGCACAAGGCGTACCTGCTCGAGCTCGAGAAACGGGGCGTCGCGATCATCCCGACCGAGTTCGTGACGCGCGGCGCCGCGGCGTCGTTCCGCGGGATCGTCGAGTCGCGCGATTGGGACGAGGTCGTGCTGAAACCGGCGGTGTCCGCCGGTGGGCGCGATACCTATCGCGTGCGCCGTGACGAGGAACCGCGCGGGCAACAGTATCTCGACGAGCTGCTCGCGCGGGGCGACGTGATGGTGCAGCCGTTCCTGCGCGGCATCCTCGATCAGGGTGAGTTGTCGCTCGTCTACTTCGACGGAACCTTCTCGCACGCGGCGCGGCGGCGTGCTCCGCCCGGCGACTTCCGCGCGTTGCATCGCCGCGGCGGTCCGGTGGCCGCCGAGACGCCGGCGACCGGCGCGTTGCTGTTCGCGCACCACGTCCTCGAAGTCGCGCCGGAGCCGACGCTGTACGCCCGCGTCGATCTGTTGGTCGACGAAGGCGGACACTTCCGACTCGGCGAGCTCGAGCTGATCGAGCCGATCCTGTTCTTCGGCCATTCGCCGGCCGGGCTCGCGAACGCCGCCGCGGCGATCCAGGCGCGACTCGAACGCATGCGAGACACGTCATGACGACCGACGCGGTCCGCCCGCCGTTGCTGTCGCGCACGCTCGCGGAATCGCAGGAGGACGCGGCGCGCGCGTTCGTCCGACCCGAGTGGGTGTTGCGCGTGCGGCGCTTGCTGCTCGCGGGTCGCGATCTCGGCGAGGTCGAGCGCGAGACGTCGCGCGTGTGGGCCCGCTTCGCGCCGACCGCGACCGTGCTCGAGACGAAGGTGTTGCAGCAGCACGACACCGCGGCCGACGGCGCGACGAAGCTGCTGGTCGGGTTGCGCGACGGCAACGCCGTGGAAACCGTCGTGCTGCCGTCGCCGCGCGGCGTGTCGGTGTGCCTGTCGACGCAAGTCGGATGCCCGGTCGGATGCACGTTCTGCGCGAGCGGCGCCGCAGGACTCAAGCGGAACCTCGACGCGCACGAGATCGTCGAACAGGTCGTCCATGCTCGCCGCGTCCGTCCGGACGTCGATCGGCTCGTGGTCATGGGAATCGGCGAGCCGCTGCTCAACTCCGCGAACTTGTTCCGGGCTCTCGACGTCTTGATCGAAGAGTCGGGGATCGGGCCGCGCCGGATGATCGTCTCGACCGTCGGCACGCAGAACGCGATCCGCCGGCTCGGCGCGTACGGACGGAAGGTGACGTTGGCGTTGTCGCTGCACGCTCCGGACGACGAGTTGCGAGCGCGGCTGATCCCGTCGATGAAGGGCACGCGCGTCTCCGACCTGATGGACGACGTCGACTGGTACATCCAGACCACGGGGCGCAAAGCGATGGCGGAGTACACCCTGTTGAAGGGGATCAACGACTCGCCCGAGCACGCGGTGCGCGTCGGCCGCTTGCTGCAAGGCCGTGAGACCTACTTGAACGTCATCCCCTACAACCCCGTCCCCGGCGCGCCGTACGAGGGCGTGTCGCGCGACGAAGCGATGCGGTTCACCGCGATCGTGCGCCAGAACGGTGCGTTCGCGTTGGTGCGGAAGATGATGGGCGGCGAGGAGTACGCGGCGTGCGGTCAGTTGCGCGCGACGTCGTGGGCGAAGAGCGAGCCGAAGACATGAGCGTTTCCCTGCGCACCGCCGTGCCCGCAGCGATCCTCGCACTCGCGAGCATCGGACTCGCGCTGTGGTGGCGCGACGAGTTGCGGCCGGTCACCGTGAAGGCGTTCGACGAGACGCATCCGGTCGATTCGCACGGCGACGCCGCCGACGATCCCGCGATCTGGGTCGACCCGATCGACCCGTCGAACAGCCTCGTGCTCGGCACCGACAAGAAGGGCGGGCTCGCGCTCTACGACCTGCGCGGAGAGCTGCTGCAGTTCGTCGCGCAGCCCGGGCTGAACAACGTCGACGTGCGTGACGGATTCCGGCTCGGCTCGCAGACGGTCACGTTGGTCGTCGCCAGCGACAAGGAGACCGACTCGCTGCACCTGTACCGGCTCGACCCCGATGCGCGGCGGATCGACCCGATCCCGATGGCGCCGATCCGCTTGTCGATCGAGGGCATGGGCGTCGCGCTGTTCCACGATCGAGTCGCGAACGCGCACTACGCGTTCGGCGTCGGACGGGACGAGCGGGGTCGGTCGTTCGTCGAGCAGTTCGAACTCGACGGCTCCTCCGGAATCGTCGACGCGAAGCTCGTCCGCCGCATTCCGATCGGCCGTCGGGCCGAAGGCTGCGTCGTCGACGACGATCAGCGCTCGCTGTACGTGTCCGAGGAGCGCGAAGGGGTGTGGCAGATCGGCGCCGCGGCCGATGCGCCGATCGACAGGCACCGGGTGCTCCGTCACTGGCTGTGGAACGGCGTGACGACGGACCTCGAGGGACTCGCGCTGGTTCGGGGTCCGGCCGGCCAACGCCTGTTGGTGGTGTCCCACCAGGGCGACAACGAGTTCCTCGTGCTGGACCGGGATGCCGACTACGCGATCGTCGGCCGGTTCACGATCGTCGGCGGCAAGCGCGCCGACGCGGTCTCGCACACCGATGGGATCGACGTGGTCTCGGCACCGCTCGGCGACCGGTTCCCGGGCGGACTCCTGGTGGTCCAGGACGGCCACAATCGCTTGGAGCCGCAGAACTTCAAGTACGTGCGGTGGGACGCGGTCCTGGCCGCGATCGGCCTCGACGGCGTCGCCCGGCGGCCGGTGAAGGCGGACTGATCCAAGCCGGACCGGCCTCACGCGGCGGGGAGTCGTTGGCCGATAGGGACGACGCTCGGGGTGCCGAACGTCCGCGACCGCGATCGTCGGCTATCCTTGGCGCGCGTCCGTCCTCCGACCCCTCGACACGAAGCCATCCGCAGCGAAGAGAGCCGCACCCATGTTGATCCGTAAGGGCCTGAAACAGCTCGAACTGGGCGTCAAGAACCCGCGCCAGCTCGCGCGCGTCGTCGCGTCCGAAGCCAAGATGCGGCTCGGCGTCCCGACGCTGCGCAGCGTCGAGCTCGCCGTGACGTGGGTGTGCAACCTCAAGTGCACCTTCTGCTACGCGGAAGACCTGATGTACGCGCAGAAGCGTCCGCCGAACATCACGGTCGAGACCGTCAAGAAGCTGATGGACGACGCGAAGAAGCTCGGCCTGATCCACGTCAACGTGACCGGCGGCGAGCCGCTGACGCGCAAGGACATCTTCGAAGTCATCGACGTCATCCCGAAGGACGTCGTGGTGTCGATCGTCACGAACAGCACGCTGCTGACGCCCGAGAAGATCGACCGGCTGAAGCAGGTCGGCGTCAGCACGATCCAGTTCAGCTTCGGCGAGTTCTACAAGGAACACTTCGACATCGAGCTCGCGCGCTACGCGAACAAGGTCGGCCTCGGCGTCACGCTGTCCGTCGTCAACATCAAGGCCGAGCGGCACAACGTGCTCGCGGCTCTCGAGATGGCGCCGAAAGAAAACTTCTCGGTGCTGTTCAACTACCCGATGCGCTTCAACAACGACGGCCTCGACAGCGAGCTGTACTGGAAGTACCGCTACGAGCCGTACGTCCGCGAGGACAACCTGTTCTGGAGCGGCAAGGACCGTTGCCCGGCCGGCACGGCGAAGGTCTACGTCACGAACGACGGCGACGTGATGACGTGCGACCGCATCCACGGCACGTTCGGCAACATCCACCAGGAACCGCTCGAGACGATCTGGCGCCGCATGTACGACCGCTTCAAGGACGTGAAGAGCTTCTGCCTGCTCGAGACGTGTCCGAAGCAGTGGGCCGAGAACAACGCCGGCGCGAAGAAGAACTACGACCCGAGCTTCCTCGGCGCGAGCCAGGACCCGTTCAACGTGTTCAAGGGCACGCAGTTCGAGAAGGACCTGGTCGAGGGCTCCGGCTTCGGCAAGGAGATGCGCCAGAAGAAGGTCGAAGCGACCAAGAAGTAACTCGCGGGCGACGTCGACCTCGACTGCAACGACACGGGCCGCGCCGGACGTATCCGGCGCGGCCCGTGCGTGTTCCGGGTTCGAGCGCGAGCGATCAGCCCTTCTCTTCGTAACCCGAGATGTAGACGTAGAGGGGCGTCGCGCTGCCGCCGGAGTTGCCGAACGACACGCCCTGGCCGGCCGTCAACACCGGGCCGAGCGTGTAGTTGATGTGGACGTTCTCGCCCGGACGGACGCAGATGTCGCCGATCAGCGTCTGCGTCGGGTTGTTGATGTCCGTCAGTAGCACGGCGCGCGACGCGACATCGTCGTCCGTGTTGCAGACCGTGATGTCGGTGATCGTGAACTTCCGCTTCGTCGGGACGATGTACGGCACGCCGGGCGACGATTCGATCGTCGTGAAGAAGTTCTGCACGTTGCGCAGCACGAAGCGCAACTGGAGCTTCTTGCTGGTTCCGGTCGTGACGATCGCGGGGAAGACTTCCTTCACCACGACGACCGCGGTCAGCAACGACAGAGCGGCGATGAGAATGTGCGAGCGCTTGAACGACAACATCGAGAGCACCTCCTTGAGGAATCGGCCGGGCGGACTCTACGCAACCCAAGCGACGGCCGAGCCGAACTCTCGGACCCTTCTTCGTCAGCGGCTGATCCGTGCCTCGCGGCACCGCTCCTCGCCGTTGCCTGCCATCGCGACGGATTCAATCGTCGCCCGGGTTTCGAGCAAGTCAAGGCGGGCAGGGAGAACGTCCCCGCCGATATGATCGCCCGGCCGCTTCCGACGTCGCTTCGCGGCCGGTTGTTTCGGTGTTCCCCACGCTTCCCCACGCGAGGAGTGCAGCAGTTGGCCAAAGGTGGACCGGGCACCGGGTTCTTCTCGCGCAATCGTGGGTTCGCCGAGCTGACGAAGCGCTTCCACGAGCAGGATCTCGCCGCCTTCGTCGACCGGCTGGCACGTGATCCCGCTCCCTCGCTGCTCGAGATCGGCTGTGGGGAAGGTCGAGTCCTCCAGGACCTCTGGCTGAGCGTTCCGCACCTGCGGCTGCACGGCCTGAACAAAGCGCCTTGGCAGGCGATGGAGGGTGGCGAGAGCCTGCGGACCCGGATCGTCGCCGAGGGGCTACGGACGGCGGACGAAGCCGCCGCGCTCGAGCCCCCCGACATCCGCTTCGGCGACGCCTCCGCACTGCCCTGGGCCGACGCGTCGATGGACGTCGTCGTCAGCCAGGTCGCAATCCACTACGTCGCCCGCAAGGACCGCGTGCTCGAAGAGACGTGGCGCGTGCTGAAACCCGGTGGCCGCGCGTACTTGCACGTGGACACGTGGAAGCACGGGGCACCGGATTTCCTGCGCGGCGAGACCCCGCGGTTCCTCGTCTACGACGGCGACGACCCGTTGCCGCTGCGCAAGGCTCTGAAGCGCGCCGCCAAGGCCGGGTTCGACGTCTCGGTCGCGACGGACGCCAGCAAGAAGAAGGTCGAGACGTTCGTGCTGATGCGCAAGGATCGGCGCGAGCCCCTGCAGCTCGGCTGGACGTTCGACGACGCGTCGTCGTTCGATCTGCATCGCCTGCACACCAACGATCTGAAGTACGAAACGTACTGGGGCTACCGCTCGGTGTTCACCGTCTGACGAACGCGTCCCGTGGAACTCCTCGCGGCCCGGAACCTCACGCCGCTCCGCGTCGAGAATTTCCATGGATCTCGTCCGACGATGCCTCTTCGTCGCTGCCGCCCTGTCGTGGGCCGCCGACTCCGCACACGCTCAGTCCTCGTTCGGTGTCGGTGATCTCGATCCGCTCGGGGTCCTCGCCGGTGCGCAGGCCACACGGATCGCTCCGGACGGCAGCGTCGTCGGGCTCGGGATCCTGGTCGGCTCGAACCAGACGCACGCGATCGTCGTCGGTCCGGGCGGCGTGATCGCGCTGAGCCCGCTGCCCGGCGACGACGGTGGCGTGGCGCTCGACCGCAACGCGGCGGGCGACGTCGTCGGAACCAGCACGGACCAGGTCAACATCGGCCCGCACGTCATCCAGTTCGAGCATCCGGTGCTGTGGACGAACGGCGCACCGGTCGACGTCCGGACGCTGCTGCAGCCGGGCGCGACGTCGCTCGATCTGCGCAACGCGGTATCGATCAACGCCAGTGGGCAGATCCTGTGCCTCGCGCTCGACACGACCGCGTTCGACGGCAATCACACGCTGATCGTCGACGGCGGATTCGTGACCGACATCGGCTCGCTCGCGCATCCGGTGCATACGGAGACCGTGGGTTCGCGCATCGACGAGTTCGGCCGCGTCGTCGGCTACTCGTTCGACCCGTTCGGCAAGCAGCACGCGTTCCTGTGGGACACGACGCAGATGATCGACCTGCACACGACGAGCCTGATCCAGGGCTCGTCGAGCCAAGCGTTCGACCTGAATCGGTTCGGCTACGTCGCAGGCAGCGCGGATCATCAAGGCGGCTTGTTCGACAAGCAGACCGCGACGATCTGGAACCCGAGCGGCAGTGGTCTCGACCTCGGCACGCTCGGCGGCGACCAGAGCGTCGCCTACGCGATCAACGACCTCGGCATCGCCTGCGGCTTCTCGTACACGACGCAAGGCGACCCCCACGCGTTCCTGTGGAAGAACGGCGGGATGATCGACATGAACGCGTTGATCGATCCGCTGTCGGGGTGGGTGCTCGTGACCGCGCGCGACATCGACGAGTTCGGCCGCGTCGTCGGCGACGGGGAGTACAAGGGCTCCGCCCGTCCGTTCGTCGCGTTGCCGCAGTGCGACGGCTCGTACACGGTCTACGGCAGCGCCTGCCCGCCGCCGGGCTCGACGGCGACGCCCGAATTGCGCGGCTGGGGCTGCCCGAGCGCAAGCGAGCCGATCGCGATCGAAGTGTCGCCGTTGATCGCGTTCGTGCCGGGATTGCTCGTCGTCGGAACCGGCAGCGCGGCCACGCCGATGCAGTCGGGCTGCCTGCTGCAGACGTTGCCGCTGACGAACCTGATCGTCGCGCTGCCGGTGTCGCCGCCCGGCGGGTTCTACATCCCGCTGACGCTGCCTCCGGTCGTGCCGACCGTCGATCTCTACGTCCAGACGTTGTTCCTCTACACGCCGACGAATCAGCTGTTCAGCCCGAAGCCGATCCGGATCCATTTACAGTGAAACCGTCGGAGCGCGGTGTCGTGTCCGACCGTGGCGATCAGGGTCCGCCGAAGCGGCCCGCGAACCCGTCGATGTTCACGCCGACGCGATCCGGAAGATGACGCCGCGCGATCGCGGCCATGCGGTCCCGATGCGCGAGCGCGTTCGCGCCGGAATCGACGGCCGCGATCGCCGCCGGCAACGCGGTCGATCGCGTGCGCGCACCGTCGCGTGAGCCGTCGCCTTCGATGAAGTGGTCGAGCACCACGGCGTCGGCGCAGGCGGCGATGCGCGCGAAGAACGCATCGGGATCCGCGATCGGCCACAGCGGCGACACGGTGACGACGACCCGCAGGCCGGCGGCCTTCAGCGCGGATGCCGCGGCGAAGCGCCGATCCACGCTGGCCGCCGGCGGCGGCAATCCGGGCAGTGTGTCGAGGTCGCTCTCGATCGACAGATGGACGCGGAGTCGGCAGCGGGCCGCCAGTGCGCGCAGCGTGTCCAGCTCGTCGAGCACGCGATCCGTGTGCGTCTGGACCACGATCGCGTCGGGTGGTTCGTCGAGCATCGCGAGCAGCAGCGAGTGCGTGACGCGCAGCGTCCGCTCTTGTGGCACGAACGGATCCGTCGAACTCGACAGGAAGATCGAGAACTCGCCACGCGCGCGGCGTGCCCATGCCCGTTCCCGCGCGACGTGGGTGCGGTACGACCGGTCGGCGTCGACGCGGGCGTCGAGGAACTCGCCCCACGGGCGTCCCTGCGTGATCCACCGGTTGTGGCGGGCGTAGCAGCCGACGCCGCACGCGGAGCGTCCGAACGAGCAACCTCGGTACGGCTGCGCCGAGTGCGACGTCACGCTCGCCAGGAAGCCACTGGTCCGCGTGAGGATCGAGCGCACCGACACGCGTTCGACGTTCATGCGAGCGCCGCGGGGGTTCGGCGTCGAACGAGTCCGCCTCCCCACGACGTGCGCGCGGCGTTCGCCAGCAGGTCGTCGAAGACTTCCTTCGCGCGCGTGACGTCGAGGTCGATGATCCGCGCGACGCTGTGGCCCGCCGCCCCCGCGGTGTCGATGACAAGCGTCGCGAGCCCCGACACGCGCTGCATCGGGTCGCGCGTCAGCGCGAGTGTCTGCACACGGTCCTTCGGCACGATCCACCAGCGGCGCGTCCACACGCCGGCGCGCGCGACGAGGTAGTCGTCGAACAGCGCGTAGCCGAGCGCGCGATAGCGCGCCCAGGCGAGGAACGCCGCGACGCCCAGCGCGACGACCGCGGCGACGCCGGCGCCGACGACGTTCGTGAAGATCGCGATCGGTAGGACGCCGAGCACGAACAACCGCGCCGCCACGCGCACGAAGCCGCGCCGCAGCGCCTTCGGATGCACGCGCTCGAGCCGCGCGTCGTCGAACGACGAACCCGCGAACACGTGGCGCAGTACGTCGTCGACTTCGGTCGCGGGCAGCAGCGGCGCCAGCACCGTCGAACCCGACGATTCGTGGTCTTGCACGGAGCCCGCGGTCTGCACCTTGATCGATGCGTACCCGAGTGCGCGGCGCACCGGATTGGCTTCGATCATCACGAGCTGGATGCGCTCGCGGCGCAAGAGGGCTTCGAACTGCGTCAGCAGGCCGAAGCGTCGCCGCAGACCGCGGGGGGTGGCGAGGAGCTTGAAGCCGAACCATCGCACGACCGTCAGCACGATCGACGCGGTCCAGCCGACCAGCAGGAACATCGCCGCGAGCGTCGCGAACACGAGCCCGGTGGCGAGCGGCCCTTCGCCGAGCAGCGTCTCGAACTTCGAGTCGAACCAGCGCGACAGGTCGAACCCGCCGTCGTTCAAGTTCTCGCCGATCGCGAACAGGAACGCGAGGAACGCACCGACGCGCGTCTCGGTCGCTCCGGCGACGACGAGATCCCGCAGCGTCGCCGCGCGCAGCACCGACTCGACCGCGTCCGCCGGGGCCGCGTCGCTCGCGGCGCTCGCACCGGACGTCGGTGCGCGCCGCTCCATCAGCTCTTCGCGCAACCTCGCGGCGACGCGTTCGGAGACCACGGAGAAGTCCGCTTCGGCATCGTCACCGCCCGCGGTTTCGATCCGGACTTCGCAGACGCCGAACCAACGGTGCGCGAGGCCGCGACGCAGATCGACGTTCTGGATCTGATCGAGCGGGATCGTCCGGTGCGACTTGATGAACATTCCGGACCGGATGACCAGCCGATCGCCGCGGACTCCGAAGCGCAGCGTGAAGTAGCGCAGCAGCGTGAAGAAGATGCCGAGCGCGACGAAGCCACCCGCGTACATCAGCGAGCGGCCGACGCGGTCCCACGATCCGGTGAACAACAGCACGAGCCCGAGCGGCACGATGAACCCGCGCAGCGCGCCGGGGATCTCAATCAACAGCGTCGCCGGATGCAAGCGGGACAACGGGCGGGCATCGTCGGGCGACGCGTCGAGCGCGGCGTCGGTGTGCCGTTCGGGAAGAGGGGTCGACTCCTCGGGATCAGGATGCGTCGGGTTGGACATCGCGCTCTCGCCCGAGCAGTGCGTCGCGCAACCGCTCCGCGTCTTCGACGAGCAGGCCGGGGATCAGCAGGCTCGCGTGGCCGGAGCCGGCCGTGAACACCGTCACGCTGGAGACCGCGAACAGCCGGTCGATCGGACTCGAGTCGACGTCGACGTGTTGGATGCGATCGAGCGGCACCGCGTGCTCGGTGCGCCAGAGCCAGCCGTAGCTCGTGATGAGCGATCGCTCGTCCAGTCGCCAACGCCACGATCGGAACCAGAAGAACGGATAGACGAACCCGCGGAACGCGAGGAGCGCGATCACGCACGCGGCCGCGACGCCGCGAGGCAGGGGCCACTCGCTCTTTCCGCTCAGCCAGAAGATGTCCGCGGCGCCGGCGATCAGGCTGCCGAGCACGAATTCGACCGCTCCGCCCAGCAGTGCGGCGCTCCGTGCTCCGCGTGCCAATGGGCGCGGCGCACTCGACGTCGGTTCGGGCGCGGGCGAATCGTTCGGATCGGTCATGGGCCGCGACAAACTAGCAAGTCGCAGTCGTGAGACTTCCCGCCACGCTGCGCCGTTCCTACGCTCGCCGCGTTCGTCGTCGTCATTTCGCCACACAGCCGTCGTCGGCATCGGAGCAAGGAGGAACACGCGTGGGTTTCATCAAAGAGTTCAAGGAGTTCGCGGTCCGCGGCAACGTCATCGATCTCGCGGTCGGCATCATCATCGGCGGAGCGTTCGGCAAGATCGTCTCGTCCGCCGTCGGGGACCTGTTGATGCCGCCGCTCGGCATGTTGATGGGCAAGATCGACTTCAAGGACAAGAAGATCGTGCTCCAAGACGCGGTG
>JAEUIB010000283.1 GCA_016795255.1 Planctomycetota bacterium | reverse complement strand
CACCGCGTGACGACCACGCTGACGACATCCGCGCAGTCGATCGCGGCGCCGCCGTCGCTCGCGAGCTGCGCATTCGCGTCGTACCAACCGGCTGCCGCAGAGATCGCACAGTCGTCGATCCAGACGCGACCGGCGCACAGGTTCGCCGACACCGCGGCGACGGGTGGAGTCGACGGGATCGACGGCGCGACGATCTGGAATCCACGCAGAGCGAACGTCGAGTTCGCGGGCACCCCATGGATCGAGATCGGCGCGATCTGCACTCCGGCGAAGGTGTCGCGCGCGATCGTGAGGCCCTTGCCTTGAACGACGAACGGCGTCGGAGCGAGGTACGAACCCGCGCACACCAACACGATGTCTCCGTCCGACGCGGCGTTCAGCGCTTGCTGGAGCAATGGAGCGCCCGGCGCGCCCTGCGGATCGACGACGATCACCCCCGCCCGCGCGGTCGAACGACCGAGGGCGGCGAGCACGAGCGCCACCACGATCCGTCCAACGATCCTCGAGTCGACCATCTCGCTCTCCATGTTCTCGTGGATCGACGGTACTCGCGCGAACGTGCAAGCCGACGCCGACTGCGCCCGACGCTAGCGGTCCGCGCCCGGGTCCGCCCATGTCGAGAGTCTCGTACCCCCTCCTCGGGCCACCCCGACTCGCGACCTCGTGGACGCGCAAGGATACGGATCGGATCTGCTCGCGTGATCGTCCGAACCAACCTGCGGAAGAAGGCCCCAACAGGATCGACCCAAACTATGAAATCGTTCATGAACCTCGCACTCGGTGCGACGGTCTTGGTCGCGTCGACCGCCCACGCCGCCGACCCTCTCGTGACGACCGGGCAGAGCATCCAAACCGCGATCGCCGCGGCCGCGAACGGCGACCGCGTCCTCGTCGAACCCGGGATCGATGCCGAAGCGATCGACACGCTCGGCAAATCGATCGAGATCGTCGGCGTCTGGGGTCCGGGCAGCACGACGATCGACGCGACCGGTCTGAACACGTCGGTGGTGACGCTGCGCGGCGCTCCATCGCAGCCGATCGTTCGCGGCTTCACGTTCACCGGCGGCACCGGCAGCACGCATCCCGACGGGACGTTCGGCGGCGGCGGCGTCGCCGGAGAACTTCGACTGACCCGCTGCATCCTCGAGTCGAACACCGGAAGCTGACGTCGCCGTGCATCGCGAAGGCGATCCCGCTGCCGTCGGGCTTTCACACGTTGGACGTCGACGGCACCGAATTCTCGACGGCCCCGTCGCGGGCGGTCGGCGCCGATCAGCTCCTCCCGTCCCTCGAGTTCGCCGGTGACGTCGGGACCGTGGCGCGAACTCCGGTCCCTTCGCGTTCCACTCGACGTCGTGATCGACTTCGCTCGCCAGCGGTTGACCCGGTCCGTTCCTCGGGCCACCATGCGGGGATGCCGTCGCCTCTCTCTCCAGGCACCGCGTGAAGCCGATCGCCCCGCACTCGCCCGTTCCGACGCGGACAGCGAGCACGAGCGTGATCCGCTCGCGCGCGTTCCCTTGGGTTCCGCTCGGCCTCGCCGCGTTGCTCGCGCTCGGTGCGACGCTGCCGGTCGTCCGCGCGACGCCGAGCCTCCTCGCGACGTTCCTCGCCGTTCCGGCGGTGCTCGTCGTCTGGACGCTCGGGCTCGCCGTGACCGGACGCGCGCGCGGCATCACGTACTGCGTCGACCGCGCCCCGCTCGTCCAGTCCCACTATGTCCAGGGCAGCGTGCAACTGACGCTGTACGCGTACTGGGCGTGGCATTGGCCGGACGTCCGTACCGAAGCTCCGCTGATCCTC
>JAEUIB010000236.1 GCA_016795255.1 Planctomycetota bacterium | reverse complement strand
CGCCGGGCGCGAACGAGATCACGCTCGCGTCCTTGCCGGCGAGCGTCAGCACCTGCTTCAGCAGCTCGTCCTTCTTCAGTTCTTCGTCGCCGACGAACGCGGCGACGGGCGCCTGATCGGTCGAGAACAGCGCCGCGACGTCGCGCGACTTCTCCGCGCCCTTGTCACCCGGACTCATGCGAGTTGTTCCGCGATCGTGAACGCGCACAGCAGCAGGCTGATGCATCCGTTCACGGTGAAGAACGCGACGTCGATCCGCGACAGATCGTCGGCGCGCACCAATCGATGTTCGTAGACGAGCAGCGCCGCGGTCAGCGCGACTCCGCACGCGTAGACCGGCCCCGAGCCGGTCAGCACGCCGAGCCCGATCAACGCCGCGATCATCGCGACGTGCAGCGAGCGCGCGACCCACAGCGAGCGCGCGACGCCCAAGCGCGCCGGGATCGAATGCAGTCCGGCGCCGCGATCGAACTCGACGTCCTGACACGCGTAGAGGATGTCGAATCCGGTGACCCAGCAGATCACGGCGAGGCCGAGCGTCGCCGGGATCCACGCGCTGGCGTCGACGACGCCGCGCACGGCGATCCACACTCCGAGCGGCGCGAGGCCGAGCGCGAGCCCGAGTCCGAAATGGCACAACGCGGTGAATCGCTTGAGGTGCGAGTAGCCGAGCAGCACGACCAGCACGATCGGCGACAGCGCGAGCGCGAGCGGGTTCAACGCGGCGGCGCCGACGACGAACACCGCGGCGGACACCACGACCAGCACGACGACTTCGGCGACGCGGACGGCTCCGGCCGGCAGATGTCGGCCGCGCGTCCGAGGATTGCGCGCGTCGACGTCGCGATCGACGAGCCGGTTGTAGGCCATCGCCGCCGTCCGCGCCCCGACCATGCAGACGAGGATCCACGCGGTCGTCCGCAGCGCCGGCCACTCGCCCGGCGTCGCGAGGACCAACGCCATCAGCGCGAACGGCAGCGCGAACAGCGTGTGCGAGAAGCGCCCGAGCTCGAGGTAGTGCCGGGCCTTGACCGACCACGAAGCCATCGTCACGCGCCGCCTCCGGAGCGACGCGGCGTCCACCGCGAACGGATCGCGTCGGTGCCGAAGAACGGCGCCAACGCGCGATCGACGACGGTGTCGACCAACGCGTCGACCGTCGTCGCGCCGGTGTAGAACGCCGGCATCGCCGGCAGCACCACGGCGCCGGCGTCGTGGACGCGCAGCAGGTTCTCGAGGTGGATGCGGTTCAGCGGCGTCTCGCGCGGCACGATCACCAACGGTCGCCGTTCCTTGAGCTGCACGTCGGCGGCGCGTTCGATCAAGTTCGACGCCAGACCGCCGGCGATCCGCCCGAGCGTGCCCATCGAGCACGGCACGACCGCCATACCGGCGAACGGCACCGACCCACTCGCGCACTCGGCGCCGATGTCGTGCAGCGGAATGCGCTGGACCGCCGCCGCGTGATCGCCGAGTCGCTCCGCGAACGCGCCGCGCGTCGGATCGAGGTCGAGTCCGAGTTCGTCGTGCGCGACGCGCGCGCCGGCCGCGGACACGATCAGGTCGATCCGAGCACCGGCCGCCGCCGCGCGCTCGACGAAACGCACGCCGTACGCGGTTCCACTCGCGCCGGTGATGGCCACCACGATCCGCATGATCACTCCGTCGACACCGCGACGCGCCACGCGAACAGCGCGTCGTAAGCGGCGTGAAGATACACGGCCACTCCGAGCCCACGCAGGACGAACACCGCGCCGAGCAGCAGACCGGCCGCGAGCCGGAACGCGAACGGGCGCCACGCGAACGTCTCGCCCCCGGCGCCGACGAAGTGCGCCCACGCGAACGCGACCGCCGACACGAACACGGCCAGCGCGGCCGACCCGGCGCTGGAGAAGCCGAGCCCGCGCCGGAACAGCAGCGCGACGCACGACAGCAGCACCAGCCGGAACACGATCTCC
>JAEUIB010000228.1 GCA_016795255.1 Planctomycetota bacterium | reverse complement strand
TCCAAGCGACGTCGACCGACCCGATGCTCGCCGCCGACGTGCAAGTCGTGAACGACGGCACGGCAGGCAGCTTCGGCTTCTTCGATCTCACCCTGCAGAAGCCGACGTCGTGGCTCGAGGTGTCCGCTGCTTCGGGCGTCGCGGTCGCCGGCGGTGCGCCGGGCATCGCGTCGTTGCTCGTCCACGCGGAGGGCCTGGTGCCCGGCGTCTACTCGAACGCGCTGCTGCTGACGACGCCGAGCGCGCCGCACGCGACGCAGATCCTGCCGGTCCAGCTCGTCGTCGGAGCGCCTTGGTTCACGCCGGGCGACCGTGTTCGCACGACGCTCGCTCCGGGCGCCGCGACCGAACTGCGCTTCGAGACGCTCGCCGGCATGAAGCTCGGGGTCGTCGCGACCGAACTGAACAAGGGCGGCCGCCTCGAGGTCTGGGTCCGTCCCGCCGGCTTCGACGCGAACGAACCGGTCTCGGTCCCGCACAAGCTGCTGAAGGCGGTCAAGAAGAAGGCGCTGCTGAAGACGCCGACGTCGGGCACGTACTTCCTGCGCCTGACGAATCCGACCGCTGCGCCGCTGACGTTCGAGGTCCAAACGGCGCGATTCCTACCGAAGGCCGCGCTCCCGTTCACCACCACGCTGCGCAAGGTCGCTCCGGAAGTGACCGCGTTGCTGCTGCCAGGCGGCACGGTCGACGCGACGCTGCTCGCGAACGCGTACGTGACGGGGCCGCTCGCCATCAGCGCGACGTGCGCGATCGGCTCGCTGTCCGGTCTCGGCCAGTACACCGTGCTGGCGACGCCGGACGCGCTGGTCGTGACCGATCTGCCCGTCCCCGCCGGCCCGTTCGTCACCGTGCGCGCCGAGAACTTCGGCGATCACGCCAAGGCCCGCGTGAAGCTCAAGCTGACGCCGAAGCAGCCGGCGGCGGGGAACGCGACGATCGTCCTCGACTGACGCACGTTCGGGATCCATCCGGAGCCGAACCCGCGCGTCCGCAGCCGTTCCCGAATCGCGGACTCGGGAATAAGCTTCATCCGCCCCCTCCCGATTTCGACAAGCAGGGGCGGAGTACGACTCATGCGGACCGGTCGGTTCTGTGTCGCGTTCGTGGTCGCGTGCGCGGGATTCGCGAACGGCGACGCGGGGACGCTGCACGTCCCGGACGCGAACCTCGGCATCACGACGTTGCAGCAGGCGCTCGACGCGGCTACCGCCGGGGACACGATCCTGATCGCGGCCGGAGTCCACTTCGGCAACGCGCAGGTCAGCGGCAAGCCGGGTCTGCGGATCCGCGGTGTCGCGGCGAGCAAGACGATCCTCGATGCGTCGCCGTCGGCTCCGACCGCGACCGGGCCGGCGCTGATCGTCGACCAATGTGACGGCCTACGTCTCGAGCGCGTCACGGTTCGGCACGCGCGCGCGGCGACCGGCAGCGGCGCCGGGATCGTCGTGACGAACAGCGATCAGGTGCAACTCGATCGCGTCGTCGTCGTCGATTGCGAAGAGGCCGGCGTGCAGATCACCGGCAATTTCGCGGCGTTGTCGCAGTGCGAGGTCTTCGCATGCGAGGGTGGCATCGACGTGACCGGCGACTTCACGAGCGTCACGAAGTCGACGGTGCGCAACGATCGGCTGCGCGGCATCGGCATCCTCGGTTCCGACGTCAGCGTGACGAAGTGCACGGTCCGCTCGATCCGCGTCGGCGGCGGGATCTCGATCGTCGGCGAGCGACCCACCGTCACGAAGTGCATCGTCGAGGCGATCCTCGCCGACGACAGCAGCGCGATCAGCACGACCGGCAGTGATCCCGACATCGCCGGCAACAAGATCGCCGGCGCGTTCAACGGACTGTTCGTCGTCTACGGAGCGAACGGGCTGGTGCGGGACAACGTCGTCGAGGACTGCGCGGGCTCGGGGATCCGCTTCGGCGCGGTGGCGCACGACCTCGACGTCCGCGACAACGTCGTGCGGCGCTGCGGGACGAACGGCGCGGCGGCCGTCTGGATCGACGGCGACGCCGAGCGCCTGACCGGCAACGTGGTCCAAGACTGCGCCGCGAGCGGATTCGTGGTCTACAGCCCGAACTGCGTGCTGCGGAAGAACCGAGCCGAACGGTGCGGCAAGGACGGGTTCAACGTCGAACTCGCGATCGCCGGGACGACGCTCGAATCGAACGTCGCGATCGGCAACCACGGCGAGGGCATCGAGAACAGCGGCGACGCGACCGTGCTGCTGAAGAACACGTCGAAGAAGAACCGCGCCGACTTCGCGAACGACGGCACGCTCGGCACGGTCGCCGGCAATTCGTTCACGACCGACGGAGCGCCGGCGCCGGTCCTCGACTGATCGCACCCTCGCGCAGCGGCGTGCGGATGCGTTCGCGGGCTGCCCGTGGAGCGACGTCCGTTCAACCGCCCTTGCGACGCCCCGGCTTCACCGCGAGGTACGGATTCGGCCACGGCGCATCGGCGAAGCCGTAGCGCTCGGCTTCGTGCAGCGTCAGGTACGGATCCGCCAGGTGTGCGCGCGCGAGGACGACGAGGTCGGCGCGACCGGCCGCCAGGATCGTGTTCGCGTGATCGACCGACTGGACGTTGCCGACGGTCATCGTCGGCACCCCGGCCTCGTGGCGGACCTGGTCGGAGAAATGCACCTGGAACATCCGGCCGTAGATCGGCCTTGCGTCGGGGGTCGTGCCGCCCGCGGACACGTCGACGATGTCGCAACCGTGTTCCTTCAGTGCGCGGGCGACGACGACGGCGTCGTCGGCCGTCATGCCGTTCGGCTCGAGCCAATCGCTGGCGGAGATGCGGACCGCGATGGGTTTCGACGCCGGCCACGCCGCGCGCACGGCGTCGAGGACCTCGAGCGGGAAGCGCATGCGCTTCTCCAGCGACCCGCCGTACGCGTCGGTGCGCTGGTTCGACACCGGCGACAGGAACGACGACAGCAAGTAGCCGTGCGCCATGTGCAGCTCGATCGCGTCGAATCCGGCGTCGTGAGCCCGCCCTGCCGCGCGCGCGAAGTCCGCCTTCACGCGGGCGAAGTCGGCTGCTTCCATCGCGCGCGGAGTCGGGTGCCGGCTGCTCCACGGGATCGCCGACGGACCGATCAACGGCCACGCGCCTTCGGTCAGCGGCACGTCGTACCCGGCCTCCCACGGGATCCGCGACGAGCCCTTCCGCCCGGCGTGCGCGAGCTGCACCGCGATCTTCGACGCGGTCGATCGATGGACGAAGTCGACGATGCGCTTCCACGCGACGACGTGCGCGTCGGCGTACATCCCGGCGCATCCCGGCGTGATGCGGCCGTCCGCGCTGACGTCGGTCATCTCG
>JAEUIB010000219.1 GCA_016795255.1 Planctomycetota bacterium | reverse complement strand
CGCCGCCGCTGCGCAGCATCGCGGGGATCTCGTGCTTCATCGAAAGGAACACGCCTCGCACGTTGATCGCCATCACGCGTTCGAAGTCGTCGACCGATTGGTCGGCGATCGGGGCGATCGTCGCTCCCTCGACTCCGGCGTTGTTGAACGCGGCGTCGAGCCGCCCGAAGCGCGTGAGCGTGGCGTCGACGACTCGGCGCATGTCGGCTTCGTCCGATGCGTCGGCGCGGACGAACAGAGCTTCGACGCCGAGTTCCTGGACCAGCCGCTCGGTTTCACGTCCCTCGGCTTCCCTTCGCCCCGTCACGACGACCTTCGCTCCCGCCCGACCGAACGCGATCGCCGTCGCGCGGCCGATGCCCGTCGTACCTCCGGTGATCAACGCCACTTGCTGGCTCATCGATTTCATCTCTTCGTCTCCCGGTTGTGGACCATTCGGTCCAGAATGCGACACGAACGAATCACGCGATCAGGAATGCGAGCCCGGTGTCGGCGACCTGGCGCAGCTTCTGCCGCGTCGGGCCCGACTTCGACATGACGTGCAGGCCGAAGACCAACGACACCAGGTAGGCGGCGGCTCGAGAGACGTCGACGTCCTTCGCCAGCAGCCCGAGCGCGTGCGCTCGTTCGAGGGGTTGTGCGAACACGTGCTCCATGCGCCGCACGTGCTCGCGAACGATGTCGCCGACGGCGGGATCGTGCGGCGCCAGCTCGACCGCGGCGTTCACGCAGAAGCAACCGCGTTTCCCCTTCGGCGCGATCGAGTTGTCGACCATCGCGTGGAACAACTCGCGGATGGCGTCGAGCGGTGCGTCCGGGCGGTCGAGAGCGGTCCGCAACCGCTCGATGCCGTCGTGCGCGTACCGGGTCAGCGCCGAGATGAACAACGCGTGCTTGTCCCCGAACGTGCCGTACAGGCTCGCCTTCTGCACGCCCATCGCCTTCGTCAGATCCGTCAGCGACGTGGCCTCGTAGCCCTTCGCCCAGAAGGCGTCCATCGCGCGGCGCAGGGCCTCGTCGACGTCGAACTCTCGGGGTCGGCCCATGGAACACCTCGCGCGAGGTCGCGCCTCGGCGCGCCGTCGGGCGCGTCGGTCGCCGTTATAGACCGTTCGGTACAGAACACAAGAGGCGCTCCGACGAAGTCCGCGGCGCGATGGACTCGGATCAGGGGCCGCTCGACGGGTGACGCCGAGGGCGACGGCCTTTTTCGACGCGCGGGCCATGCCGTAGTCCGAGCGATCCGAGCATCGCTACAGTCCGCGTCCCCACCGCGATGGCACTCCTCGATCCGCTCCTTCGACGCCACTTCATCCGCTACGCCAGCTACGTCGTGCTGGAGCGTGCGATTCCCGATTTGCGCGACGGGCTGAAGCCGGTCCAACGGCGCATCCTGCACACGCTGTGGTCGATGGACGACGGCCGCTTCCACAAGGTCGCGAACGTCATCGGCGAGACGATGAAGCTGCATCCGCACGGCGACGCCGCGATCGGCGACGCGCTGGTCGCGCTCGCGAACCGTGGGTTCCTGATCGAGCGCCAGGGCAACTTCGGCAATCCGCTGACCGGGCACGGGGCCGCGGCGCCGCGCTACATCGAGTGCCGCCTGACGCCGTTCGCGCGCGATCACCTGTTCGCGAAGCACCTGACGCGGTTCCAGACGTCGTACGACGGTCGCAACGAAGAGCCCGTCGTACTGCCCGTCCGACTGCCGTTGCTGCTGATGCTCGGCGCCGACGGCATCGCGGTCGGGATGAACACGAAGATCCTGCCGCACAACCCGTGTGAACTGATCGAGGCCCAGATCGCGCTGCTGCAGGGCAAGCCCCCGCGCATCGTCCCCGACTTCCCGTCGGGCGGACTCATGGACGCGAGCGGCTACGACGACGGCCGCGGGTCCGTCGTCGTCCGCGCGTGGATCGAACGTCAAGGCGACCAAGCGCTCGTGATCCGCGAGATCCCGCACGGCACGACGACCGAGAGCGTCGTCGACTCGATCGTCCAAGCGGCCGGCGAAGGCAAGCTGAAGATCCGCGGCATCGACGACTTCACGACCGAGCAATGCGAGATCGTCGTCCGACTGCACGACGGCGCCGACGCGAACAGCGTGCTCCAGCAGCTCTACGCCCACACGCAGTGTCAGCAGACGATCGCGTCGTCGATCCTCGCGATCGTCGACGGCAAGCCGCTCGACCTCACGGTCACGATGGCGCTGGCGTTCCTCACCGATCAACTGCTCGACCTGCTGCGCCGCGACTTGGAGCATCAGGTCGCGACGCTGACCGACGAGCACCATTGGCTGACGCTCGAGCGCATCTTCATCGAGCACCGCGTGTATCGCAGGCTCGAGGACGCCGAGACGAACGACGCCGTTCGACACGAAGTGCGCGCCGGACTCCGGCCGTTCGAGCCGTTCTTCGTCCGGCCGCTCGACGAGCGGGACATCGACCACTTGTTGAGCCTCCACATCCGGCGGATCTCGCTGTTCGACCTCGAGAAGAGCCACCGCGACGAAGAGCGCATCGTCAAGGCGATCGCCGCCGTGAAGCGCAAGCTCGAGCAGTTGCGCGCCACGGCGATCCGTTACCTGCGCGGCGTCCTCGACGAGTTCCAGGAGACGTGGCCGCGTCGCACGCGACTGACGACGATCGTCGACGTCGACAAGGGCGAAGCGACGCACAAGGGGCTGACGATGTCGTTCGAGCCCGAGACCGGGTTCTTCGGCACGAAGATCAGGACCGAGCATCATCGGACGCGAGTCAGTCCGTACGACCGCGTGCTGGTGATCTGCGACGACACGTCGTTCGTCGTGACCGGTCCGGTCGAGCGCGTCCTGCTGCGGCGGCCGATCCTGCACCTCTGCGTGTTGCCGCCGGGCAAGGACTACTCGTTCACCGTCGTCTATCGCGATCTCGTCGGCGTCGCGTACGCGAAGCGCATCCGGATCGCGAAATCGGCGCGCGCCACGGCCGGCAGGGCGTTGCCCGACGGCGTCGATCGCTTCGAGTTCTGGACGCTCGACGAGCGACCCGGTCGCGTGCATCTCGAGTTCGTCCAGCAACCGTGGCAGGTCGTCAAAGAGGGCAAGTACTCGCTGAACGACTTGCCGCCGAGCGCCGCCGGCGACAAGGGGATCCGGCTGGCGCCGTGGCCGGTCGCGAAGATCGTGCGACTGCCCGACACCGAAGGCGCCTGATCGGACCTTCGAGTCGGATCAGCGCGCGCCGGTCGGCACGATCTCGAAGTTCCGCCAGATCCCGCCGCTGCTCGCGGCTGCGCCGAGCCCGACGCGACCGCCGTCGGCGGGTGTCTCGATCGCGATCGACGTCACGACTTCGTCGTCGATGACGATGGTCGCGCGGTCCG
>JAEUIB010000204.1 GCA_016795255.1 Planctomycetota bacterium | reverse complement strand
CTCCCGCGCCTGCTTGCGGTGACAGGTGTTTCGAACGTCGCGGTCTGGGGTGAGCGGCTGCCGCAACTCCAAGTGCAAGTCGATCCGGAGCGGATCGCCGTCGCAGGCGTCACTTTGCAGGAAGTCGTGGCGGCCGCGCGTGGCGCCGTCGCGAGCGGCGGCGGCGGGATCGTCGACACGTCGAGTCAACGCCTCGCGGCGCGGGTCGTTCCGGGGGTGACGACGGCCGGCGATCTCGGAGCCGCGGCGGTCCGGTACACGCCGATGGGCGCCGCACCCGTGCGATTGCGGGACGTCGCGGAGGTGATCGAGGCGCCCGGAATCCCGATCGGCGACGCTTCGTTCGATGCGTCTCCCGGACTGCTGCTGATCGCCGAGAAGCACCCCTGGGCCAATACGCTCGACGTCACGGAAGGGATCGAGGCGGAACTGGCGGCACTCGCGCCGACGCTCGGCGATGCCGTCGTCGACTCGACGATCTTCCGGCCCGCGTCGTTCGTCGAGCGCGCGGTGTCGAACCTGACGCACGCGATCGTCGTCGGCTGCGGCTTGGTCGCCGGACTCTTGGTCGTCCTCTTGTTCGACGTCCGACGCGCGGTGATCAGCCTCATCGCGCTCCCGCTGTCGGTGATCGCAGCGCTCGTCGTGCTCGCTCTGCGCGAGCAGGTCCTCGACACGATGGTGTTGACCGGCCTGGTCCTGGCGCTCGGAGAAGTCGTCGACGACGCGATCATCGACGTCGAGAACATCGGTCGGCGACTTCGCGAGGAACGCGCGACGGAACGGCCCCGCTCGGCATTCCGAGTGGTGCTGGCGGCGTCGCTCGAGGTCCGTAGCGCGGTCGTCGTCGCGAGCGTGATCGTCGCGCTCGCGTTCGTTCCGGTGCTCTTCATCGGCGGAACCGCAGGGTCTTTCTTCCGACCACTCGCGCTGTCGTACATCCTCGCGGTGGGTTGCTCGTTGGCGGTCGCGCTCACCGTGACGCCGGCGTTGTGCCTGGCGTTGCTCGCGCGAGGTGCGCCGCGCCGCGAGTCGCCGGTCGCGGGGTGGCTCCGATCCCGGTACGAACGTCTGCTCCCACGCCTGGTCGGACGCCCCGCCGTCGCGTGCGCCACCCTCGTGGTCCTCGCCGGTTGCGCCGGCCTCGCGTTCCCGAGGTTCGGCGAAGACCTCATGCCGAAATTCCGCGAGTCCGACTTCCTCATGCACTGGATCCTCGAGCCGGGAGCATCGCTCGACGACGTGCGCAGCAGCGTCGAGAGGCTCGAGCGAGACCTGCTCGGCATGCCTGGAATTCGCAACTGCGCATCGCACATCGGGCGAGCGGAACTCGGCGACGAGACGGTCGGCGCGAACTTCGCCGAGGTGTGGCTCTCGATCGACCGGACCGCGGACTCGAGCGCGCTCCTCCACCGGATCGAAGAGCGCATCCGGAACTACCCAGGCGTCCAGCGAGACGTGCTCACCTACCTCACCGAGCGGATCGAGGAAATCCTCTCGGGAGCGAGTGCGCCCACCGTGTTGCGCATCTTCGGCCCGGACCTTCACCGCCTACGCGCAGCGGCGTCGTCCGCGCGCGACTTCGTCGCGCGAATTCCCGGCGTGAAGGACGCGCGCGTGGAATCCCAAGTGGACGTGCCTCAGGTCGAGGTGCGACCACGCCCCGAGGACCTCGCGCGGCTCGGCGTCGACGCGACCGCGCTTTCCGAGTTCGTCGAACTCGTGCTCCGAGGCGTGGTCGTCGGCGAAGTGATTCGTGGACAACAGGTACTCCCGGTCGTGGTCCGCGGATCGGACGAACTTCCGAGTCATCCGCTCGCGATCGCGGACATGAAGGTCGTCGGCGGTTGCGGAGCGGTGCGCGTGGCCGACGTCGCCGATGTCGTCGTGGCTCCCGCGCCGAACGTGATCCAACGCGAACGAGCGTCCCGGCGGATCGACGTCCTGCTCG
>JAEUIB010000173.1 GCA_016795255.1 Planctomycetota bacterium | reverse complement strand
GTGTCCTCGAGCAGGCCGCGATCCTTCAGGTCCTTGATCAGCGTCGCGGTCGGCTTGTCGACGTCCTGGCACTTCTTCGGCAGCACCGTCGGGATCTCGAAGTGCGTGTCCCACCCGCCGTCGCAGATCTGCACGAAGCGCACGCCGCGCTCGACGAGCCGTCGCGCCAGCAGACAGTTGTTCGCGAACGACTCCTTTCCCGGCGTCGCGCCGTACGCATCGAGCACGTCCTGCGGCTCCTTCGACAGATCGGCGAGTTCCGGCACCGACGTCTGCATGCGCGCCGCCATCTCGTACGCCTGCGTGCGCGTCGTGATGTCGGGATCGCCGACCGCTCCGTGCTCGAGCGCGTTCAGCGCGCCGATCGCGTCGAGCACTCCGCGCCGCGCCTTCGCGTCGATGCCCGGCGGGTTGCTCGCGAACAGCACCGGATCGCCGCCCGAGCGGAACTGCACTCCCTGGTGCCGTCCCGGCAGGAACCCGTTGTGCCACAACCGCGGATGCAGCGGCGTTCCGCCTTTGCCGCCCGACAGCAGCACGACGAACTCCGGGATGTTCTCGTTCAGCGTGCCGAGCGCGTAGCTGACCCACGCGCCGAACGACGGCCGCCCGAGCAATTGCGTCCCGGTGAACAGGATCGTCATCGCCGCTTCGTGCAGCACGTGATCGGTCTGCAGCGAACGCACGAGCGTCAGCTCGTCGGCGACCGAGCCGAGCTCCGGCAGGATCTCCGCCATCCGCATCCCGCTCTTGCCGTAGTCGCGGAACTTGAAGCACGACGCCGCGACCGGCAGCGCGCCCTGCTTCTCCGTCAGCCCCGTGATGCGCTGACCACGGCGCACCGATTCCGGCAGCTCCTCGCCGCGATGCTTCGCGAGCAGCGGCTTCTCGTCGAACAGATCGATCTGCGACAAGCCGCCGGACAGGAAGATCTGGATCACGCGCTTCGCGGACGCGCCGGGCAACGCGAACGCCGGCGCCTGGTCCGCGAGCGCGACGCGCCCGAGGAACGACGACATCGTCAGTCCCATCAGCCCGCGCGCGCCGGCGCCGAGGAACGCGCGCCGACACAGCGATTCGCGCAGAGGATCGACAGGCATCTCGTTCATGGCTCGGCCTTCCGTTCGTCGGATCGGATCGCGATCAGCCGCGATGGATCGTGGCATCGAGGTTCAACAAGGTCTGGGCGACACCGGTCCAGGCGGCCAATTCCGGTGCCTCCAACTTGGCGTCCGCCTTCGCGTCGCCGACGGTCAGCAGCTTCTTCGCGGCCTCGGGATCGGCCGCGTAATGCTCGCGTTGCGCGGTCAGCAGCTTCGACAGCACCGCCAACTCGTCCTCGCTCGGCGCGCGCGACGTGCACCAGCGGAAGCCGAGCGACAGGCGCTTCGTGTCGTCCTTGCCGCCTTCCTTCAACAGGCGCTGCGCGAACACGCGCGCGGCCTCGACGTAGACCGGATCGTTCAGCAGCACCAGCGACTGCAGCGGCGTCGTCGTCAGCGGCCGCGACACGGTGCAGGTTTCGCGCTTCGCGGCGTCGAACGTCAGCAGCGACGGATATGGCACTCCGCGCTTCCAGTACACGTAGATGCCGCGGCGGTACTGCTCTTCGGTCGTGTCGCGCTTCCAGTCGCGGCCGCCGGTGATCGCCTTCCACAGCCCTTCCGGCTGGTACGGCTTCACGCTCTTGCCGCCGATCGTCTCGACCAGCAGGCCGGCCGCGTACAGCGCGTTGTCGCGCACCATCTCGGCCGACAGCCGCTGGCGCGGGCCACGCGCCAACGTGCGGTTCTCGGGATCCTGCGCGAGCTTCTCCGGCGCGATCCGCGACGACTGCCGATACGTCGCCGACAACACGATGCGCCGATGCAGCGCCTTCATGTCCCAGCCGCTCTCGCGGAACTCGACGGCGAGCGTGTCGAGCAGCTCGGGATGCGACGGCAGTTCGCTGCGCACGCCGAAGTCCTCGGCCGTCTTCACCAGACCGACGCCGAAGTACTGCGCCCAGATCCGATTCACGGCGACGCGCGCCGTCAACGGATGCTCGGGCGAGAACAACCACCGCGCGAGACCGAGTCGGTTGCGCGGCGCGTCCTTCGCCATCGGCGGCAGGATCGACGGCACGTCGGCGCTGACTTCCGCGCCCTTGTTCTTGTACTGCCCACGCTTGAACACGAACGTCTTGCGTGGCGTACGGCGCTCTTCCATGACCATCGTCTCGGGCACCGACCGCATGACGTCGTCGCGCTCGGCCTCGAGGGCGTCGAGCTCCGCGGCGAGCACGCGGCC
>JAEUIB010000134.1 GCA_016795255.1 Planctomycetota bacterium | reverse complement strand
GAAGGACATCGATCGCGAACAGGTGAAGGACAAGCCGGCGCCGGCGCAGGAGAAGATCGTCCAGGGCAAGCTCGAGAAGTACTTCGAGGACCACTGCCTGGTCGACCAGGTGTTCGTGCTCGACAACACCAAGAAGATCCGCGAAGCGCTGACGGCGATGATCGCGAAGATCGGCGAGAACATGAAGTTCGCGCGGTTCGCGCGCTTCGAGATCGGAACCTGAGCATTGACTGACGCCACCAGCCGCCGTCGCTTCCAGCGCGTGCTGCTCAAGATCTCCGGCGAAGCGTTCGGGGGCAGCGGCGTCAATCTCGACGTGAACAAGCTCGCCCGCATCGCGGCGGACATCAAGTCCGTCCGCGACGCGGGGGTCGAGATGGCTCTCGTGGTCGGCGGCGGCAACTTGCTGCGCGGCGCCGAGGTCGCGGCGAGCGGCATGAACCGCGCCAGTGCGGATCAGGCCGGCATGCTCGCGACGGTCATCAACGGCCTCGCGCTGCAGGATGCGCTCGAGCGCGTCGGCGTGCCGACGCGCGTGTGCTCGGCGCTGACGATCCAGGCGGTCGCGGAGCCGTTCATCCGGCGCCGCGTGATGCGCCACATCGAGAAGGGCCGCGTGCCCATCCTCGTCGGCGGCACCGGCAATCCGTACTTCACGACCGACACCACGGCCGCGTTGCGGGCGAAGGAGATCGGCGCCGAAGTCGTGCTGAAGGCGACGAAGGTCGACGGCGTCTATTCGGCCGACCCGAAGAAAGACCCGACCGCCACGCGATTCGAGAAGCTCACGTTCATGGACGTGCTGCAACGCCGCCTGAAAGTGATGGACTCGACCGCCATCGCGATGTGTCAGGACAATTCGATCCCGATCGTCGTGTTCGACTACACGGTCCCCGGCAACGTCCTGAAGGCGGCGCTCGGTGACCCGAGCGTCGGTACGCTCGTCAGCGAGTGAGGAGCTTCGACCATGCAGTACACGCAGATCATCAACGACGCGAAGGCCAAGATGACGAAGGGCGTCGCGCACTTCGTCGACGAGACGAAGGGCCTGCGCTCCGGCCGCGCGACGCCGGCGCTGATCGAGAACATCCGCGTCGACTACTACGGCAGCCCGACGCCGCTGAAGCAGGTCGCGTCGATCTCGATCCCCGAGCCGCGCGCGCTGCTGATCAAGCCGTTCGACGTCAGCGTGCTGAAAGAGATCGAGAAGGCGATCCAGAAGAGCGACATCGGCATCAACCCGCAGACGGACGGCAAGGTCATGCGCCTCGTCGTGCCGCCGATGTCGGAAGAGCAGCGCAAGAAGCTCGTCGGCCGCGTCAAGGAGTTGGCGGAGGCCGCGCGCGTGTCGTTGCGCAACCTGCGTCGCGACCTGAACAAGGCCGTCGACGACGCGACCGAACTGACCGACGACGACGTGACGAAGGCCAAGGAAGAGATCCAGAAGCTGCTGAAGCACGCCGAGACCGAGGTCGACCAGAACGTCGCGGCCAAGACCAAAGAGATCATGGAGACCTGAGCGGCGCCGCGAGACGCCGGCTCGGCTACTCTTCCGCGCGCGATCGAGGTCGAATCGAGGGCATAGCTCAGTCGGTAGAGCAGCTGCCTTTTAAGCAGCGGGTCGTGGGTTCGAGTCCCGCTGCCCTCACCATTCGCATGGCCCCGCCGCGGAGGAACCGATGTCGGTCAACAAAGATCAAGTCGTCGACGTGCTGAAGAACGTGTTCGATCCGGAAATGCCGGTCGACATCTGGAACTTCGGCCTCATCTACCACGTGAACGTCGACGACGGCGGCAAGGTCGACATCGTCATGACGCTGACGTCCGAATCCTGCCCGTCGGCGAAACAGATCCCGAGCGACGTCAAGAAGAAGGTCGAACAGCTCACCGGGGTCGCGACCTGCGACGTCACGGTGACGTTCGACCCGAAATGGACGCCGCAGCGCATCACCCCCGAAGGCAAGAAAGTCCTCGGCCTCGACGAGGAATGACCCCGATCGCGCCGTCGTCGCGGCGCGTTCCTTGAAACTTCGAGGCGCGATCCTTAGCTTCCCACGCTTCGCGTGGCCCTGTCGTCTAGCCTGGTCTAGGACATCGCCCTTTCAAGGCGGTAACACGGGTTCAAATCCCGTCAGGGTCACCATCTCCACGCCGACGCTCGACGCGCGCGGGAGACCACGGGACCCACGCGACCCACACTTCATCGCTCGACGACCGGCCTTCGTCACTTCGTGAACGCCTGCGCGTTCGCGTCGGCGCCGGCCGCGATGTACGCGAGCAGGTCCAGCACCTGCTCGAGATCGAGCGTGTTCAGCAAGTGCTCGGGCATCGGTGACGTCGTGACCGGACGCCGCAGCCGGACCGCATCGGCGCGAACGGTCTCGCGGCGATTCGCCAGCGCGTCGGTCACGATCGTCAGTTCCTTGGCGTTCTCGTCGACCAAGCGGCCGATGACGACCTTGCCGTCGAACGTCTGGAATTCGGTCTGCGCGTACTGGTCCGAGACGACCTTCGAAGGCTCGACGATCGCGTCGAGCAGATCGCGTCGCGTGAATCGGCCCGATGCGCCCGTCAGGTCGGGCCCGATTCCACCGCCCGCACCGGCCATGCGATGACATTCGGCGCAGCGCGCGGCGCGGAACGCCGCGCCGCCGCGCTCGAACGAACGTCCGGCGTCGAGCCGCGTCATCTCGGGCAGCAGGCGCTCGACGGTCCATGCGTTCGTGATTTGCGCGGACGGTTCCACGACGGGGGCGGCCGCGAGCGGCGGCGAGGACTCGGGTGCCGTGCGCTCGGGCAAGAACGCGCCGACGTAACCGGCCATGCTGTAGCCGCCGCTGACCTGGCGCAGCGATTCGACCGCCGCCGCGAAGCGCACGCGTTGTGCATCGTCGAACGAGCCGCGCGCTTCGCGCAGGACCCAACCCCACGCGATACGCTCGGCGGGGTCGGTCGTGCGTTCGAGGAGCTCCAGCGCGCGCTCGTGGACGCGCGGCGCGCCGAGCGGCACGAGCACCGAATGCAGATCACGGTTCAACAGGAACGACGAGCACGGGAACGCGGAGTCGAGTCGCGCCGTCAGCGCGGCGCGCGTCGCGTCGGAGGGAACGCCTCCGCGCGCCAAGGCGACCGCCAGCACGCGCAATTCACGGAACGCCGACGCCTCGTCGCCGATCGCGAACGGAGCGCGTGCCAACGCCTGCGCGATCGCGTCGATCGATGCCGCTTCGCAGCGCGCCAGCGCGAGCAGCATCTCGAGCCGCGCGCGGGGGCGGTTCTCCGCGAGCGCGAGGGCTCGCCACGAATCGACCGCCTGGTGCTCGAGCACGATCCGCGCGGTGAACCGCAGAGCGTCGTCGTCGGAATCGAGCGCTTCGAGGATCGCCGGGAGTCGCGCCGTCGCCGGCGTCGCGATCATCGCGTCGAGCGTCCGGCGGTGCGTGATGCCCGGATCGACCGCGTCGACGACGAAGGTCGACGGATCGCGCTCGCGCGCGTCGATCCGGTACAGCCCGGACTGCGTCCCGCGACCGCCGGTCGTGACGTAGAGCGCGCGGTCGGGACCGATCACGAGATCGGTGACGTTCAGCGGCTTGCCCTGCGCGAACGGCTCGACGCGGCCCGTGTACGTCGCTCCGTCCGGTTCGAGGAACACGGCGTGGATGCGCCCGTACGTCCAGTCGGCGATCAGGAACGCATTGCGCCACGGAGCGGGCCAATCGGTCGTGTGGGCGAACACGACACCGGTCGGCGAAGCGAGTCCGACGTCGGCGACGGCGCCGCGGCTGTCGAACCAGTGGCTCGGCCACTTCCCTGAACCCGACCGCCAACCGAACTCGGCGCCTGGGACGACGTGGCAAACGCGCGTGGGGCGATACCACGGCAGCCCGACGTCCCACTCCATGTCGGAGTCGTAGGTGAACAGCTCGTTCTGCGGCGAGAACGCGAGGTCGTACGCGTTGCGGAATCCGCCGGCGTACAGTTCCGGTCGCGCGCCGTCCGCGTCCATCACGACGACGATTCCGCCGGGCGCGAGGATGCCGACCGCGTGACCGTTCGGATCCCACGCGCGCGGCAGCGTCATGTCCTCGTCGTAGTTCGTCAGCGGGGACGTCGGCGAGAACGCGGGCGGCGGCCGACGCTGCCCGATCTGCAGGTCCTGGTCGTCGGCGACGTCGGTCACGTGGTTGCCGAGCATCACGTACATCCGGCCGTCGGGTCCGACGCAGATGCCGTGCGCGCCGTGCTCGCCGTCGGGGCCGCACGCGAAGATCCGGTCCACCGCCTCGAAGCGATCGTCGCCGTCCGCGTCCCGGCAGCGCCAGACGCCGCCCTTGCCGTCGAGGTTGCCGTTGACGACGACGTACAGCGAGTCGTGGGCCCACACCAAGCCCTGCGCGTGCCCGAGCGGGACGTCGAGCGGCTCGACCAGCGCGACGCGGCCCGGCTTCTTCGGCAGCGTGACGCGCAGCAGTTGGCCGTACTGCGGCGAGACGATGAAGCGGCCCTTCGGATCGACGCAGACGGCGACCCACGAGCCTTCGCCGGGGCCGGCCGATACGAGGCGCTCGACGGTGAATCCATCGGGCACGGTGATCGCGCTGGCCGGCGTCGCCTCGGCGGCGCCGATCGACGCCGGCCAGGGTCCGAGTGGGGCGCTGATCGGTCCGAGGCTCGTGACGACGCCTGCGTCGGCGACGGTCGACCAACTCGCGTCGGTGACGATCGTGTCGCGCTGGCCACCGTCGAAGTCGAGATCGAGCGTCGCGAACAGCCCCGCGGGACCGCCGTCGTTCCCGGCCTCGATCGTGAACGTGTTGACGCCGAGCTGCAGCGCACGCGTGACGTCGAACGACCCGGCTTTCGACCAATCGTCGCCGCGCGCGACGATCCGCCCGTTGATGCGCGTGACGTGCCGGTTGTCGGCGGCGATCGTCAAGCGCGCGAAGCGCGCGTCCTCCGTCATCTCGAACGTGCGCGTGACCGCCGCCGCCGTCGTCGGTGCGCCGTCGTGCGTCGTCCAGATCCAGTCGGGCTCGACCTTGGGCGTCTCGAACGTGCGGATGCGCAGATCCGCGAAGCGGACCTCCATCGCCGGACCTTGATGGAGTTGCAGCGCGAGGTGTCCCGCGCGCGCGCGCCGCGCGACGTCGCGGTCGACGACGTCGACCACGGTGACTCCGTTGATCCGATGCGTCAGGCGCGTGCCGCGGGCGACGACGACGTAGTCGTTCCAGTCGTCGCGGCGGATGAACGTCTGCAGCTTCGCCGCGTCCCCGAGCCGCAGACCGACCGTCCGCGTGCCGTCCACGCCGAACTCGATCGCTTCGCCGCGCATCGCCATGATGCCGCGGCCCTGCTCCTCGTAGAGGATCCCGGTGTAGTTCGGTCCGGCCTCGATGTCGGCCTGGTAGCCCGAGACCTCGAAGGCGCCGCGGTCGCGGCTGCGGTATTGGATGCCCGAGTTCCCGCCGCGGATGCGGTAGCGCAAGCGCAGTTCGAAATCGCCGAACACGTCCTCGTGGATCAGGAACGTGTTGCGCGTCAGCGGCTGCGCTGCCGTCGAGCGGCCGACGATCGCGCCGTCCTCGACCGACCAGTAGCGCGGGTCGCCGCTCCAGCCGTTCAAGCTCGCGCCGTCGAACAACGGCTCGAACTCGGACTCGGTGGACGGCACGACGGAGTCGACTCCGTTCCGCTCGAGGAAGAACGCGAACAGCACGAGCAGCGCGGCGGCGACGAGGTGCATGGTGGGATCCGGCCGGTCGGAGGGGCCTGGATCCTATCGGGCCGCGGCGCCCATCGGCGCTGCAGCGTCGTCGATCACGGCAGGATCGCGTCTCCGGCGACTCCGGCCGGCAGCGTCAGCACGAGCTCGACCGCGAGCTTGTGCTTCGTCGACGTCAGGCCGGCGACGCGCAGCGTGTAGTCGCCCGTCGACGCCAGCGCGACGTTCGTCAGTTGGACGCCGTGCGCGCCGAGCTTCGCGACCGAGCCGGTCAGGTCGATCGGCGAGCCCGCGGGATCGAGCAGCTCGACGGTGACGTCCTTCTTGACCTTGCCGTTCGGCACCAACGAACCGCTCAGTCCCGTGCCGGCGACGGCGGCGAACACGACGTCCTGCTTCGGTCCGCCCTTCTTGCCCTTCAGCATCGCCGACGGCGACGTGTCGGGAACGGTCAGCGACGTCTCCAGCGCGAACAGGCCCGGGTCGTCCGAGATCGACTCGATGCGCAGCAAGTACGTCGCGTCCTCGTCCATCGGCAGCGTGACGTCGTCGGCAGTCGTGCCGAGTTGCGCGACGACCGAGCGCTCTTCTTCGAGCTGCGGCGTCACGAGCTGGATCCGCAGGCGCGCGATCGAGTCGTCGGACGAACACGCGAGGTGCAAGATCGCGCCGGCCTGGCCGGCGAACGCGACGAAGCGCACGTCGCCGAACCCCGAGACGTATCCACGGATCGTCTGGCCGATGAGGAACGAGTCGGCCTCGGTCGTGCCCACGGTGAACGTCAGCGAGCCCGCGGCGAAATTGTCGAACGCGAGCGCGGACGCGGCCGAGACGCGGAACTTCGACAACGGTAGGTCCGCAAACAACGCCGACACGTCGATGAGGTCGACCGAAGCCGCGTGGTACTCGCCGAGCGGCCGGCCGCCGACGCCGAACCCTTGGACCGAGAGCATCGGACCCATCGGGATCTGCGGGTTGATGTCGAGGACGACGTCCTCCGCGAGGTAGCCGTCGAAGTCGAACGTCAGCCACTCGCCGAACTCGACGTTGCCGTTGCCGCCGAGCACGCCGACGCCCGTGCCGTTCGTGAACAGCAGCAACTGCTGCGTGCCGTTGGTGTCGGCGGTGACCTTCACGCCCCCGCTCGCGTGCGTCAGCGTCGCCGAGGTCGCCACGCCCGTGTACGTCACGGTGTCGGCGGCGGCGCTCGCGGACAGCACGGCGACGGCGGACAGGATCAGCGACAGCATCGGGGTACGCATGGGCAGGCCATCGGCCACGAGAGGGCCGGTCTTGAGACATGGTTCG
>JAEUIB010000034.1 GCA_016795255.1 Planctomycetota bacterium | reverse complement strand
TGGACGCTGACGGTGTGCGTCGCGTACCACGCGCTGATCCCGTTCGACGCGTGGGGGATCGCGATCGAGGAGCCTCTGCTGCGCTGGGCGCAGTTCGTGCCGGTGTTCGGGCTGTGGATCGTCGCCGCGATCCGCCGCGATCGCGGCGTCGTCGTCGCCCGTCGCCGGTCGGACCCGCAACCGGACTGACCGTTACTTCGCGGCCGTGCTCGACCAAGCCTGGTCGATCGCGTCGAGGCCGACGCCCAACACCGCGCGCGCCACGCGATCGAGAGCGTCTCGCTCGCCCTCGAGGTGGAACGACCGGTGGACGTGCGTGTAGGTCTCGGCCGGCGCGAGGGCGAGGGCCGGGCTCGACGTCTCGAGTTCGAAGAACGGCCCGAGTGGCTTGCCGCCGTCGACCGGCCCATCGTTGTACGAGTTGATGACGTCGCCCGAATACGGCTCGGCCTGCTGTTCCCACATCGAGTTGACGTAGTCGGTGACTCCCGGGGCCACCGTGTACTGGACGATCGTCAGCACGCCGCGGCCGGCGTCGTACGCTCCGGCGACGCCGAGTGCGCGCGCCGGCGACAGGCCGAGCTTCCCGCGCGATTTGCCGTCGGCCTTGAAGAACAGCGTGCCGTCACGGACGAGCAGCCGCGACGCGTCGATCGGGCCGAAGTAGCGGTCGTTGACGATCGGCCCGAGCGCGCGTTCGTCGCCCTGGCGATACGGGATGGCGACCGTCGTCTTCGCGGTCGGCGTGTACATGCTGAGGATCCAGATCGACGGCAAGCCCGTCGCCTTCGTCCACGGGGTCGTGCCGCGATTCTCGATCGTGTTGCGCGACTCGAACGCGACGACGTCGAGGCCGTCGATCGGCACCGCCAGCGCGCTGCGGGTCGCGGAGTCGTCGAGCAGAGCGACCTCGCGGCGCAACTTCAGGTCGAACGCCGTGCCGCTCCAATTGACGAGGCGCGTCTCCTTCTGGAACACGACGCGATCCGGCGCGCGCTCGACGACGTCGAACGCTTCGGTGTCGATGACGGCCGGGGTCTGCCAGTGTTCGAACGTGAACGGCTTGCCGGGCGGGAAGAAGAAGCCGAACTGTCCGGCCTCCGGCCCGATCCACAGTCGATCCTCGCCGCCGAGCGGGTTGAACTGCGGCAGCACGGGGCCGCGCGCGACGAGTTCGGCGTTGACCCAGCCGAAGCTCGTGCCGGCGTCGCCGCGCGCCGAAGAGGTCATCACGCGGCCCTGGTACGCCGGGACGACCGCGACGCGAGCCTGGGAGTCGTCGCGCTGCAACACGATCGTCTCGGCGTGCGCGGACAGCAGCGCGACGTCGTCACCGAAGGTCCGCTCGCGCGACGCGCACGCGGTGACGGCGAGCCCGAGGACGAGCGACGACAGGATGCGGCGCGACATGCGAACCTCCGGGGGCGCGACGCGGCGGAGGCGCTGCACGACCTCGCGCGCGGGATGGGGCCGACGACGTGGATCGAACGGCTCGAGCCGCCTCGGACACCTAGTCGATCAGGCGACCGCGAGCTTGACCTTCGGTCGCAACGCGATGAAGCTGCCGAACGCCACCCAGCCGAAGCCGACGGCGAACAACGAGAAGAAGAACGCGGTGGCCCACAGCGTCTTGAACAGCGCGATCGTCGTCATGGCCGTGAAGTACGCGAAGAACGCGAACTCGACCATCGGTGCGCCGATGCCGCGGCTCTTGCCCGCGTAGCGCAGGTTCTGCCGCGTCGTGCCGCCGGTCTCCTGGACGTTGTACTTCGGCGTGCGGACGAACGCGGTCTGGCGGCGCAGGATCGCCTCGAGGACGGCCTTCGCGTTGTTGACCGCCATGCCGACGCCGAGTGCGACGACCAGCGGGAACAGTCCGAGCGTCTTCTTCCAGTCCGGGTACGCCTCGCGCTGAGCGGCGAGATAGAACGACAGCACGCTCGTCGTCGCCGCGAGGAACAGCGACGCGTCGAAGATCATGCCGCGCACGGTGTCGTGGTCGCGCAGTCGCACCCAGAACGCCGGCAACATCAGCAGCGCCAGCAGGATCATCAGCAGGTACGAGAAGTTGTTCGTCAGGTGGAAGGTCGCTTCGACCTTGGCCTTCAGCGGCACGTCGCTGGCCCAGATCCGCGGCAGCAGCTTGCGGCAGACCTGGATCGAGCCCTTCGTCCAGCGGTGTTGCTGCGTCTTGAAGGCGTTCATCTCGACCGGCAGTTCGCCCGGCGACACGACTTCTTGCAGGAACACGAAGCGCCAGCCTTGCAGTTGCGCGCGGTAGCTGAGGTCGAGGTCCTCGGTCAGCGTGTCGTGCTGCCAGCCGCCGGCGGTTTCGATCGCCTGGCGGCGCCAGACGCCGGCCGTGCCGTTGAAGTTGAAGAACCGGCCCGAGCGGTTGCGCGCGGTGTGCTCGATGACGAAGTGGCCGTCGAGCAGGATCGACTGGATCCGCGTGAGCAGCGAGTAGCGCCGGTTCAGGTGTCCCCAGCGCACCTGGACCATGCCGATCTTGGGGTCGGTGAAGAAGTCGAGCGTGCGGCGCAGCAGGTCCGGCAGCGGGACGAAGTCGGCGTCGAAGATCGCGACGTACTCGGCCTTCGTGTGCTTCAGCCCATGCTCGAGCGCGCCGGCCTTGAAACCGGTGCGGTCGGTCCGATGGAGGTGGACGATCTTGTGGCCGAGGGCCGCCATCGCCTCGACCTTGGCGCGAGCGATCTGGACGGTTTCGTCGATCGAGTCGTCGAGGACTTGGATTTCGAGCCGGTCCTTCGGCCAATCGAGCGCGCAGACGGCGTCGATCAGTCGCTCGACGACGGTCGCCTCGTTGAAGATCGGGAGCTGGACGCAAACCAGCGGTTCACCGGCGAATTGGCCGGCCGGCTTCGGCGCGTTCTTCTTGTGCCGGTAGTACAGCCAGACCAAGGCGTAGCGGTGCACGCCGTAGACGGAAAGTACGGCGAGCACGGCGTAGTACAGCCACAAGACGGTGACTTCGATCGATTCCATCGGCGAGGAACCCGGCTCTCCACCTTTCGCCTTGGCGACTACGCGAGAATTCGGTTTTCTACCGCCCCGCTTGGTTTGCGTCAATGGAACCGAAGATTGACCGAAGATCCGGACCAGCTCGCGAGTTACCACTTCGACCTCCCGGGAGACCGCATCGCGCAGTCCCCGCCGGCCGAGCGGGGACGGTCGCGCCTGCTGGTGATGTCGAGGACGCAGAGCGCCACGAGCGAGCTCGTCGACAGCCAGTTCGACGAGCTCCCTAAGTTCTTGCGGGACGGCGACCTACTGGTTCTGAACGACACCAAGGTCATCCCCGCGCGGGTCGACTTCAAGCGCGCGACGGGTGGCGTCGTGCGCGGGCTCCTGCTCGGGCTGCCGCACGGCGATCGCGTCCAATTGATGCTCGAAGGGAAGGGGCGGCTCGCGCCTGGTGACGTGCTCGGCATCGGCGACGACGGCGCGACGATGACGCTGCTCGAACACGTCGGCGGCGGCATGTGGATCGGCGAGCTCGCCGGCGACGACGCCGCGCAACAGTTGCTCGCGCGCGGTCGCATGCCGTTGCCGCCGTACATCAAGCGCACGAAGGGCGGCGATCCGCGCGACGCGATCGACCGCGAGCGCTACCAGACCGTGTTCGCGGCGACGGCGGGCGCGATCGCGGCGCCGACCGCGGGGCTCCACTTCACCGAGGCGATGATCGCGCGACTGCGCGACCGCGGGATCCGGACCACGACGGTGACGCTGCACGTCGGTCTCGGCACATTCCTGCCGGTGCGCGTCGACGACCTGGCGACTCATCGGATGCACAAGGAGCGTTGGGAACTTCCCGAATCGACGGCGAAGGACATCGCCGTCACGCGCGCCGCCGGCGGTCGCGTCGTCGCCGTCGGCACGACGGTCGTCCGTGCGCTGGAGAGCGCGGCGCGCTCCGGCCGCGTGTTCGCCGGGCGCGGCGAGACCGACTTGTTCATCCGGCCGCCGTTCACGTTCCGCGTCGTCGACGCGTTGCTGACGAACTTCCATCTGCCGAAGAGCACGCTGTTGATGCTGGTCTCGGCGTTCGCCGGCCGGGAACGCGTGCTCGAGGCCTATCGTCACGCCGTGGAGCGCGGGTACGCGTTCTTCTCGTACGGCGACGCGATGCTGATCTCCGACCCGCCCTGATCGAGGGACCCGATGAGCGAGAAGAGTGGCGCCGCCGCGCGCATCGCGAAGTTGCGCCAAGCGATCGACGACGCGAATCACCGGTACTACGTGCTGTCGCGACCGACGGTCTCCGACGCGCAGTGGGACACGTGGATGCGCGAGCTGCAGCAGCTCGAGGCGGACCACCCCGAACTCGTCACGCCGGAGTCACCGACGCAGCGCGTCGGCGCGCCGGTGGTCGGGCTGAAGAAGGTCGTCCGAGACGTGCCGATGCTGTCGCTCGAGAACGCGTTCGACGAGGACGAGATCCGCGCGTGGGGCGAGCAACTGACGAACTTCCTCGGCGATGCCGCGTCGGGGCTCGTGTTCTCGGCCGAGCCGAAGTTCGACGGCGTCTCGCTCGAGGTCACGTACGAAGACGGCCTGCTGACGCGCGCGTCGACGCGCGGCGACGGCATCACCGGCGAGGACGTCACGCACAACGCCAAGACGATTCGCGGGCTGCCGCTGAAGCTGGCGAAGCCGCACGGGCGCTCGTGGCCGAAGCTGCTCGAAGTGCGCGGCGAAGTGCTGATCGCGAAGCAGGAGTTCCGCCAGCTGAACCAGGAGCTGCTCGACGCCGGTGACGAGCCGTTCGCGAATCCGCGCAATCTGACGTCGGGCACGCTGAAGCAGCTCGATCCGAAGCAGGCGAAGCGGCGGCCGATGCGGATGTTCTGCTACGGCCTCGGTCGCGCCGACGGTCTCGACGTGACGACGCAGCGCGAACTGCTCGATCGCTTCGTCGAGCTCGGGCTGCCGACGCCCGCCGGCATGACGACGTTCGGCGACCTGGACGCGATGCTCGCCGCGTACCGCGAGCTGCATGCGAAGCGCGACACGCTGCCGTTCGAGATCGACGGCATGGTCATCAAGGTCGACACGTTCGCGTTGCGCGAACGACTCGGCACGCGGTCGCGCAGTCCGCGCTGGGCGCTCGCCTGCAAGTTCCCGGCGCAGCAGGCGACGACCACGGTCGAGGACATCCTGATCCAGGTCGGGCGCACCGGAACGCTGACGCCCGTCGCCGCGCTCGCGCCGGTCCAGGTCGGCGGGGTCACGGTGTCGCGCGCGACGCTGCACAACGCCGACCAGATCGCGAAGCTCGACGTGCGCAAAGGCGACACGGTCTTCATCGAACGAGCCGGCGACGTCATCCCGCGCGTCGTGTCGGTCGTGAAGGAGAAGCGCCCGCACGGCACGCATCCGTTCCGCATGCCCGAGCGGTGTCCGACCTGCGGCACCGCGGTCGTGAAGGCGGAGGACGAGGTCGCCGTGCGGTGTCCGAACGTCGGCTGTCCCGATCGCGTGCTGCGACAGGTCGAGCTGTTCGTCTCGCGCGGCGGCGCCGACATCGACGGCTTCGGGCCGAAGCTCGTCCAGCAACTCGTCGAGCGCGGCCTGGTGAAGGACCTCGCCGACATCTATCGGCTGACCGTCGACGACGTGACGGAACTGGACCGCATGGGCGACAAGTCGGCCGCGAAACTGATCGCCGGCATCGACGCGGCGCGGACCGTGCCGTTGTCGCGCTTCCTGTTCGGACTCGGGATCGTCCACGTCGGCGAGACCGTCGCCGAAGCGCTCGCCGAGCGGTTCGAATCGCTCGCGGCACTGCGTGCGGCGACGCAGGACGACCTGATGGCCGAGAAGGGGATCGGCGAGGAAGTCGCGCGCTCGGTCGCGAGTTGGTTCGCGGAGCCGAAGAACCGCGAATTGCTCGATCGCATGGAGGCGCATGGCGTCCGGACGACGACGATCGCGAAGAAACCGGCGCGCACCACGGGCCCGTTCGCGAACAAGACCGTGCTGTTCACGGGAACCTTGACCGGCCAGACCCGTCAGGAAGCCGAAGAAAAAGTGAAAGAACGCGGCGGTAGGATCCTCAAAGCGGTGTCGAAGAATCTCGATCTGCTGGTCGTCGGCGAGGACGCCGGATCGAAGCTGAAGAAAGCCCAAGAGCTCGGGATCCGCGTCGTCGACGAAGCGGAGTTCCTGCAGATGCTGAAAGCGAGCGACGGATGAACGGCAAGGCGTTGTTGGTGGTCGGGGTGCTGCTCGCCGCGGTGGTCGGGGGCGGGGCCTACCTGATGTTCGACGACGACGGCGGCGCGAAGCCGTCGGACCGCGACGTCACGCCGTCCGTGACCCCGAAGACGTCGAGCGACACACCGGCCGTCGATCCCTCGGGCGTCGCGCCGTCGTCGTCGAGCACGCAGACGCCTCCCGCCGAGACCGGCGGAGGCTCCGTGCGCACCGCGACGCAGGCCGACGACTACTCGGCCGAAGGCAAGCTGCGCGTCACCGGCCGCGTCATCGACGCCGACACCGACAAGCCGGTGCCGGACGCCGAAGTCGAGATGCTGTACCCCGACGGCACGCCGATCGAGAGCGCGTTCACCGTCGAGGACGGCACCTACGAGATCGAGATCCACGAGGGCATCCCGCCGACGGTCGACTTCCGCGCGAAGGCCGAGGGCTTCTCGGCGTGCGTGAGGCCGGAGGTCCGCGTGACGAAGTCCGTCCGCGATCTGTCGGTCGATTTCGCGATGCGTCCGGGATTCCGCATCGAAGGGCGCGTCACCAGCGTCACCGGCGGCCCGGTCGCGGACGCGCAGGTCCACGTGCGCAGCCTCGCGCCGATGTTCGAGGACGAGTGGGAGACCGTCGACACCGATCAGAACGGCTACTACAGCTTCGAGCCGATCGAGTCGTTCTCGCCGGACTCGTTCGACGTCTACGTCGAGTCGATCGACCACGTCCCGGCGCTGAAGACCGGCCTGTCGGTCGCCGCCGGACAACTGACGTTGCGCGTCGACTTCCGGCTCGTCGAGTCGCTGAAGATGCGCGGGAAGATCGTCGACGGGCAGGGCCAGCCGATCGACGGCGCGACGATCACCGTCGCGTCGCCGGATCCCGAGTACGCCGACGACGCCGAGGACGTGAGCAGCAACGAGGACGGCTCGTTCGAGTACGAGGGCAACGTCGTGCCGCTCGAGAGCCTGTTCCTGCTGATCACGTGCCCCGACTACGCCGCGTTGCGCGTCGAGTCGCTGCCGCAGCCCGGCGCCGACGGCTTCTGCGACCTCGGCACGCTGCGCCTCGGTGCGCCGGTTCGCGTCACGGGCTTCGTCGTGACGCAAGGAACCGGCGGCGTCGTCGGTGGCGGCGACATCACGTTCTGCGCGGTCGGCTCGCCGGACGGCGCGGAGGGTGAGTACACCGACTCGACGCAGATCGGCAGCAACGGACACTTCGAACTCGATCTCGAGAACACGCCGCCCGGCAAGGTGCTGGTGACGATCGAGGCCAAGGACTCGCTCGAGTCGGCGCAGATCGTCGAGGTCCCGAGTCAGCCGACGGTCAGCCTGCAGCTCTCCGTCGAACCGGTGATCGTCGTCAGCGGCTCGGTCACGCGCAAAGAGGACGGCTCGCCGATCCCGGGCGCTCGCGTTCGCATCGTCGGCCCGCGGATCGAAGTCGACGAGAGCGAGTTGTCGTCGCGGACGCGGCAGGACGGGACGTACCGCATCGAGTTGCCGTCGACGGTCAACACCGGGCAGCTCGCCGCGGTCGTCGAGTACGCCGGCAAGCGGCACACGTTCGGCAGCCTGCCGGCGCCCAACGCCGCGTATCAGGTCGGCAAGGACTTCACGCTCGACGTGCCGCCGGTCCCGAAGCCGAATCCGGCCAGCGGCGTGCCTCAGCCTCGCACGCCGGAAGAGCTGGAAGCGCAGCGCCAGAAGATGCGCGAACAGCAGGAGAAGATGCGCGAAGAGCTCGAGAAGGCGCGGCAGAAGAAAGACGGCAACTGACCGAGGCCGACGAAGTCGGCAACTGACCAGACCGACCTCGATCGCACGACGCGCGATCGAGGTCACGCGTCGTGCTCCGGACGGCGCTCCGACCGTCCGTCGTGTCGCGTCGAGTTCGCGGCTCGAACGCCGCTCACTGCCACTTCGCGCGGCGCAGCTCGATGTCCTGATTGAGGCCGAACGCCTTCTCTGCGTCGTTCAGCGCCTTCTTCGCGTCGTCCATCCGGGATGCCGCCGCGTACGCGTCGGCGAGATCGACGAGCAGGTCGCGGAGGTTCGGCTTGTCGACCTTCGCGTCGCGGGCGAGCTGGATGCTGCGTTCGAGCAGCGCCACCGCCTTCGGCGCGTCCTTCAGCGATTCGACGTTCACGTGCGCACGAGCGATCTGCCGCATCGCGAACGCGCGGCGTTGGTTCGCGGTGCGCTGTTCGATCATCGACAGTCCGGTCGGAGGCTCGAGGTCGGCGATCGCCTGGAGAGCCGCGACCCCGGCCGCTTCCTGCCCGGGGATCAGCAAGCGCGTCTTCGCGATCTTGAACTCGAGTTCGCCGACCGAGCCGCGCCATTCCTGCGACGACTTGGCGAGCGCGAGCGCCTCTTCGTAGCGCGCCAGCGCGCCGGCGGGGTCGTTGGTCTCGAGCAGCACGGAGCCGACCGCATCGATCAACAGCGGGTCCTTGCGCGTCTTCAGCACGTCGGCGAGCACGGTCATCGCCTCGTCGGCCTTGCCCGCCATCGTCAGTTCGCTGGACAGCATCGCGTACGCGATCGAGCCCGACAGCCCGAGTTGGATCGCGTCCTTGACCTTCGCCGCGGCCTCTTCGTGGCGCGCGACCGCCGACAGCGCCTGCGCGCGCATCATCTTCAGGCCGGCGTCCTTCGGCATCAGCTTCTCGCATTCCTCCGACAGGCGCAGCGTGTTCGGATCGAAGCGGCGCAGCAGGTTGATCACCTGGTGGATGCGCAGATAGAGCAGCGAGTACGAACCGTTCAGCTTCAGCGCTTCCTGGTA
>JAEUIB010000033.1 GCA_016795255.1 Planctomycetota bacterium | reverse complement strand
CAGGCGAGCAGCACGTCGTGACGCGACGACAACAGCAGCAACGTGCAGCCGTCCTTCGTCCACTGCGTCGGGTGCTCCGAGTCCTTTTCCATGCGCTGGTAGTCGCCCGTGTGCATCGTCACGCCCTCGCCGACCGTGAGGTCGCCGGACAGCACGTAGCACTCCTCGACGTTGCCGTGGCGGTGCGGTGGGTACGACGTCCCGGGCGCCATGCGCACGAGCATCGTGATCACGTCGCGGGCCGTGTCGACGAACAGACGGCGCGCTTCGATGCCGGGGATGGCGGTCGGCTGGAACGCGTTCGGATCGCCGCGCAGCAGCACGGAGTCGTCGTTCGCCGCGAAGTCGGCCGGCCACTTCTTCCACGTCTGCACGCCCTCCGCGTTCGCCTTCGGTCGCGCGTAGGCCATCAGCTTCTCGAACACGTGCGGCGGCGGAGCGACGGGTTTCGCGCTCAGCGCGAGCGCGGCCAGCGAGGCGCGGACCGCCCGCAGTTCTTCGGCGCAGGCGACGCAGGGCTCCGCGAGGTGAGCGTCCAGTTCGTGCGCGATCTCGGGACCGGCGGTCCCGAGCGCGTACTGCGCGATCTTGTCGCGCCAGGCATCGTCGATTTCGTGGGTACCCATGACGCTCACTCCGTGCACACACGCGGTTCGAGAACGACCCGCAACTTCGCCAGCCCCGATCGAATCCGCGTCTTCACCGTGCCGAGCGGTTGGCTCAGCTTGCGAGCGATCTCGGAGTGCGACAAACCATCGAAGAACGCGTAGCCGATCGCTTCGCGCTCGTCGGCGGAGATCCGCTTCAGCGCGTCCTGGACCAGGCGTCGCGCTTCGGAGAACCAACTCATGTCGTGCGGAGCGGCATCGTCGTCGGCGATGTCCGCGACCGCGTCCAGCGACTCGTCGTGGGCGTACTTCGCGACGCGGCGGCGCCGATCGAGGGCGCGGCTGCGCGTCAGCATCAGGATCCAGCCGAGCGGCGAACCGCGCGTCGGGTCGAACACGCCGGCGTCGCGCCAGACCTGTTGGAAGACGTCGAGGGTCACGTCTTCCGCGGCCTGCGCGTCACGGCAGATCTGGAGGGCGAGCCCATGCACGGCCGCCGAAGCCCGCTGGTACAGGTCCGCCAGCGCGGACTCGTCCTTGGCGGCGCAACGACGCAGCAGGTCGCCCCAGTCGCGATCCGGGGAGGGTAGGGGGGAAGCCATCATCGGCTGTCTCGGGGCCCGAAGACACGAACGGGGAGGGCTACGTCGGGTCGCGCCGGGCCGGATTGCGGGGATTCGAGAAAACCTCGGTCGACCGCCGAATCACCGCACCGCGAACGTCGCGACCACCTGGTCGAAGCCTGCCTTGCCGTCGTCGATCGCGCAATCCGTGCCGACGATCCGGTAGGCCGAATCCCCGACCACGACGACCGCCACCTTCAGCGTTCCGTCGGCGTTCTCGGCGACGATGCCCGGGCGGCCCGCGATCGCGCGCGTCTCGTCGCGCTCGGCCTCGGGCGGCAGCAGCTCGCGCGACGCGCGCGTCGTCTCCGGCGGCACGCCCTCGACCGAGACGCGAACCGTCGACGAGCCCTTGGTCAGCACCGCGAGCACCGCGCGGTTCGACATCTCGAGGATGTCCGGGCGCTCGAACTCGACCTTGAAGTCGCGCGGGTACTCGAACGTCACGCCGGCGATGACGTCCTCGAAGTTGCCGTCGCCGCTGCGGACCTGCTCGCCCTTCGCCGGGACCTTGGTGACCGCGTCGCCGCGCGCGAACTCGACGATCTTCAGATCGATGGTCCCGAGGCCCCGCGTGATGCCGAGCATCGCCTCGCCGAAGCTGCCGCCCTTCAAGCTCGACACGCCCATCCGCACGTGCGTCGGATCGACGACGCCGAGACCGATCGTGCCGTCGAGCCCGTACCACTCGCCGTCGATCGACACTTCGGTCCACGCGTGGCCGCCGAAGATCCCGCCGACGTAGACGAGGCCCATCGCCACGCGCGCCGGAATGCCCGCGGCGCGGCACAGCGCGCCGAGCAGCATCGCGTGCTCGGAGCAGTCGCCTTCCTTCGTGCGGCAGACTTCGAGCGCGGACGCGAACACGACGTCCATGCTCTTCTTCGAGATCGTGCGATGCACGAGCGCTTCGAGCCGCTGCGCGGCGACCCACGGATCGGTCGCGTCGCCGATGCCTTCCTTCGCCAGTGCGAGGATTTCGGGCTCGTCGCTCTGCAGGAACGAGTTCGGTTCGAGGTACTCGGCCAGCGACGCGTCGGGCGTCGTGATCGGCAGCGTCTGACGGCGCTGAGGACCCGGCGTCCGTGCGACGATCGTCAGGCGCGCATTGCCGTCCGCGTCCCGCGACATCGTCTGCGTCTCGCTGGAGAGGTCGGGCGCGGCGTCGCCGGCCTTGCGCGGCACCACGACGTAGGTGATCGACGTCAGCGACCGCGGGCGCGGCAGCCGCACGTTCGCCGAGATCGTCGACTGCATGAACATCTCGGCGCCCTGCGCGGTGCCGTCGATGAACTTCGCGACGACGTCGCGCGTCGTCATCTCGCTGGTCATCTCGAGACCGGCCATCGCCGTCGCGGTCTTCCACGACGTGCCTTCGGCGTCGATCCACGACGTCGTCTCGGGCATGCCGCCGAGGCGGGTCGTCGGGCGATGCAGTCGCATCGACGTGCCGCCGACGACGACGTCCTCGACCGGCCCGATCGTGACCGTCAGCTCCATCGGATCGCCGAAGCTGAAGTCGTGCTGCATCACGCGCAGCACGCTGCCTTCCTTCAGACCCGTCGCCAGCATGCGGCGCTTCAGTTCCTCGGGCCCCGGGATGTCGTCCGACCAATCGACGGTGAACTCGCGCTTCACGCCCGAGCCCTCGACGGTGCAGACGAACTCGTCGTCGACCGCGACGCCCTGGTAGACGTTCGGCGTGCCCGACAGCTCCTGGCGATCCTGCTTCGCGATGATGCGTCCTTCCGCGTTCTCGATCACCATGCTGCTCATCGACAGCGTGATCTCCTTGTTCATGCGGCGGACGACGAGCTTCGTCTCGGTGACGGTGCGCGTCGCGGGCCCGCCGTCGAACTCGGTGGGCGTCGTGATCGTGTGCAGGTAGCCCGAGTCCGCGCCGCTGAACCTCATCACGTGCCACGTCTCGCCGGCATGGACGAGCCCGGCGGTCGCGACGACGAACGCGAGAACGGTGGACACGAGCGAGCGGAACGGCGACATGGGGGACTCCGGGCGAACCGGCCGATTCGGGGCGCGGGATTCTAGAAGGGCGCAGGGGAGCTACGATCGCGGGCCATTCCGCGTGGAGGCAAAATCCGATGAGCGCAGGATCCGCGGCGCAGGCGCCGAAACGACTGACGTGTCCGCAACTGCGCGCGATGAAGGGCGCGACGAAGATCGTCGCGATCACCGCGTACGACGCGGTGTCGGGCAAGCTCGTCGACTCGATCGCGGACCTCGTGCTCGTCGGCGACTCGCTGGGCCCGAACGTGCTCGGCTACGACAGCACGATCCCGGTCACGCTCGACGAGATGATCGCGGCAGGACGAGCGGTCAGCCGAGGCTCGCAGCGCGCGCTGCTCGTCGGCGATCTCCCGTTCGGCACGTACCAGGCGTCGCCCGAGGACGCCGTCCGCTCGTCGGCGCGCTTCATCAAGGAAGCCGGCATGCAGGCCGTGAAGCTCGAAGGCGGCGCCGAGCGCGCCGGAGCCATCGCCGCCGTCGTCGATGCCGGCATCCCCGTCGTCGCGCACATCGGCCTCCTGCCGCAATCCGTCCACGCGATGGGCGGCTACCGCGTCCAAGGCAAGACCGAGCAAGGCGCGCGCGACCTGCTCGACGACGCCAAAGCGGTCGCGTCGGCCGGAGCCTTCGCGCTGGTGCTCGAGGGAATCCCCGACTCGGTCGCCGCCGCGATCACGAGCGCCGTCGACATCCCCACGATCGGCATCGGAGCCGGAGCGGCCTGCGACGGACAGATCCTCGTGTTCACCGACGTCATGGGCTTGAACTTCGGACATCTGCCGAAGTTCGTGCGGCCTTACGCGAACCTGCGCGAGGTCGCGGCGGAGGGGTTGGCGAAGTACCGAGACGATGTACGGAGTGGGGGATTCCCGGGGAGCGCGGAGAGTTACGGGGGGTGAAGGGGGAGCGTTGCGTGCGGAGGCGGGCGCGCGAACGGGTGACCTAGACCCGAGATGGAGACCCGATCGACGAGACCCGGTGAACGGTGACCGACGGCGCGATGCGCGCCGACCGACCGCGCTTCGCGCGGACCGTGTTCGCTCGCTTTCGCTTGCGATCGTGCTTCGCACGACCGGCAGGAGAGCGCGACTGATCTGGTTGGGATGCAGAGGTGCGCGCTCTCAGGGAACGATCACCGAGACCCGAGGACCGAGGACGAGACCCGGTGACCGAGGACCGGTCAGATCAGGGACGGAAGCGCCTCCGTCCCCGTCATCTCGTGACTTGAATCGCGCGGCGGGGGGAGCGCGGACCGGGCCGGAAGACGTGAACGTGAACGGGACTCTGGAAAACGGTTACGGCGGCGCGGGACCCGGAGGCACCGGAGGCAAGGGCGAAGGGGTGGAACGAGCCGCGCGGGTTGGG
>JAEUIB010000032.1 GCA_016795255.1 Planctomycetota bacterium | reverse complement strand
CGGCGTGCCCGGTGTGGATCGTCGTCACGCCGAAGCTGCGGACCCACGCGACGAGCGGATCGCGCGCGTTGTAGCCGTCGATCGCGCGGAGCTCGGGCTGCAGCGGCTCGGTGCGATCGAACTGATCCTGGTCGTGCGGTTGATTGAGCCAGCCGGTGAACCCGACCGCCGTGTGGGCGTCGATCAGGCCCGGCGTGACGACCTTCGCGCGCATCGACTTCGTGCCGGCCGCGACCGTGATGCCCGATTCGGGGCCGACCGCGGTGATCTTGCCGGCCTTGATCAGCACGACGCCGTTCTTGATCGGCGGGCCGGCCATCGTGTGGATCGTCTCGCCGTAGATCGCGAGGTCCTGCGCGCGGGCATCGCCGCCGAACGCGAGCACGCCGGTGAACACGCCCGCGAGCACGGGCCCGAGCATCGATCGGACGGCGTTCATTGCTCACCTCCCGGCTTCAGGCAGCACGCATCGAGTTGTTCGCGATCACCCGCGCCTTCGCCGCCTTGCGCGAATCGCAGATCGACGGGATCCGTGCGGTCGAACACCTTGGCGCCTTCGATCCACGTCTGCTCGACGTGCGTGTAGACCGACAGCGGATCGCCGGACAGCACGATGAAGTCCGCGTCCTTGCCGGGCTCGAGCGAGCCGACGCGCCGATCGAGATCGAGCATCACCGCACCGGCCATCGTCAGCGCGAACAGCGCGCCCTTGCGCGTCATGCCGCCGCGGACGCCGATCGCCGCCGAACGCAGGAACAGCCGCGAATCCGTGATCGGATCGTCGGTGTGGTAGCCGACCAGGACGCCCGCACGTTCGAGCGTCGCACCGGTCTCGAACGACAGGTTCGCCGCCTCGAGTTTTCCGCCGGGGCTGTCGACCGTGATGATCGAGCACGGCACCGCGGCGCGCGCGATCTCGTCGGCGACCATCCAGCCCTCGCTGACGTGGTGCAGCACGACGCGGAAACCGAACTCCTGCTTCAGCCGCAGGATCGTGACGATGTCGTCGTGGCGGTGCGTGTGGTGGTGGACGACTCGCTTGCCGTCGAGCACGTCGACCAGCGCTTCGAGGCCGAGATCGCGCGGCGGCTGCTTCGCCGGATCGGTGATCGTCGCGCGGCGCGTGCGGTACTCCTGCGCGCGCAGGAACTGCTCGCGGACGAGCGCGGTGCCCTTCGCGCGCGTCTCGGGCATCGGCGGCGCGCCTTGGGGATTCGTGCCGTTCGCCATCTTCATGCCGCCCGCGATCGAGCCGTCCGCGTTCTTGATCGCGAGTTCGTCGATCGAGCCGCCGTCCTTCAGCTTCACGTAGACGGTCTGGCCGGACATCAGCAGTCCCGAGCCCGGCATGATGTTCGCCGTCGTGATGCCGCCGGCTTGCGCGCGCTGGAAGCTCGGATGACGCACGTCGATCGAGTCGAACGCGCGGACGTCGGGGTGCAGCGGCGCGGAGTCGTCGCCGCCTTCGACCTGCCCGACGTGACTGTGCGTGCAGACGAGTCCCGGCATCAGCACTTTGCCGGAGACGTCGATGCGCTCGGCGTCGGCGGGGATCGCGACGTCGTCGACGCTGCCGACCGCCGTGATCTTGCCGTCGGTGACGATCAGCGTGCCGCGCTCGATGTCCGCGCCGACGATCGGGACGATCCGCGCGCCGACGAACGCGCGCGGCGTTCCCGCAGCGGCGCTCGCAGGCAGGGGAGTCAGCGGGTTCAGGGGGGACAGCGCGCACCACGCGGCGATCGGCACGAGGCGATGCATGGAGGACTCCGAGGAGGGAGGGCGGAGATCGTAGCGGGGACGTTGCGGGCGACGCGGTGGCTCGTCACGTCGCGGTGATCGCGCGCCGGAACCCGACGCTGGCGACGACTGCCGCCTCGCCCGGCCCGACGACGACGAACGCCGTGCCGCAACCGGACGCGATCAGCCGCCGCGCGCGATCGATCGCCGCGGAGAACGGGGTCGCGGGTGCGACGACGACGACCGTCCCGCGCAATGCGAGTGCGCGGATCGTCGTCGTCATGTCCGGCGCGTCGGGCGATGCGGCGACGGCGACCAAGCCGACCGTCAACGCCGGCGGCAGCGGGACGTCCAGGCCGAACGCCCGCAGCGCCGCGGCCGCCGTCGCTTGCGACGCGAGCGGCGTGACCGGCGCCGGCTCGATCGCGCCGTGATGGAACGTCGGCGAGCCGTCCGCCGTCGACTCGACGACGGCGGCCTGCGCGATCGCGCCGAGGGGGCGCTCGAGCACGAGGACGCGTCGCGCGGTGCCGCGTTCGATCGCGCCGAGTGCGGCCCGCAGGGGGCCGGCCGCCGCGTCGTCGAGCCGTCGTGGGCGCGCTGGCACGACGACGTCGAGCACCGGAGCGGCGGAGTCCGCGCAGGCGACCGCGTCGATCGATTCGGGCGCCGTGCGGGCGCGAGCGATCGCGTCGCGGGCCGCGCGGACCAGCGCATCCGACGTCGCGGCGTCGGACGGATCGGCGCGGAAGCCGGCACCGGCGAGGCGCGCGCCGCCCGTCGTCGAGCCGTCCGCGGGCGCCAGTTCGAAGCTCCCGACCGTCACACTTCCGTCCGAGCCGGCGCCGATCGCCTCGGCGGCGAACCACAACGCGGCGAGCGACGGGACGTCGTTCGGACCGGCGGGGGAGATCGAGCGCAGCGAGCAGTCGTTCATCGGTCCGTCATCGGGGGGCAGCGGGGGCGGTCGGGCATGGTTCCGGGGTCGTTCCGGCGTGGCCGAGGTGTGCTTCGGGCATCCAGTGGCCGTCGCTGGCAGGGGCGGGGTTTTGGCGACGGCTTCGGTCGACGAGTGGCGCGTCGAATCGTACGGGTTGGCCGGCGGCTGCGCGTCGCCCAGGCGGGGTTCGGGGGGAGTTCGCGCGACGGGTGAACGAACCGGCGCCGATCGCCGAGTCGCCGTACCTCCTGCTTGCGGCGCTCCGCGCTCCTATCATGGCGCCCCGCGTCGAGCGCGCGTTCGCGTGCACGCGTCGAGTTCGAGGGCCGGAGGCACCATGGCGAAGAAAGCGACGAAGTCGGCGAAGTCCGCGAACGAGGTCCAGAGCGTGCCGCCCGTGCTGCTGGCGCGCGAGGGGACGTCGATGATCGCGCGGCTGAACCGCCCGGAGCAGATGAACGCCATCAACTCCGAGATCATCTCCGGGATCCACGACGCGCTCGATCGCGCGCTCGACGACGAGCAGACGCGCTCCGTGATCATCACCGCGCAGGGGCCGACGTTCTGCGGCGGCGTCGACGTCGTCCACGCGGCGCAGGAAGGCCCGCGCTCCTACGACGAGTCGCTGGCGGAGGCGGAGGAACTCGCGCGCCTGTTCCGCCGTCTGCGCTCGTACGAGAAAGTCACGATCGCCGCGGTGAACGGCGCGGCGCTCGGCTCCGGTTGCTGCCTCGCGACGCTGTGCGATTTCACGCTGGCGGTCGGCGCGGCGCGCTTCGGCTATCCGGACGTCCGCTACGGGTTCGTGCCGGCCGTCGTCGCCGTGTTCCTCCGCGGCTTCGTCAACGCGAAGCGCATGCGCGACCTGCTGCTGACCGGCCGCATCTTGTCCGCCGACGAGGCGCACGAGATCGGGCTCGTGTCCGAAGTCGTCCCGCACGGCGGCTTGATGATCCGCGCGCTCGACGTCGCGACGATGGTGTCGCAGAACGCGCCGCGTGCGACGCGGATGACGAAGGAACTGCTCGAGATGCTGCCCGACATGGACATCGACAAGGCGCTGCGCGCCGCGGTCGATTTCAACGCGCGCAACCGCGACTCGGCCGAGGTCCGCGAAGGCTTGGCCGCCCACGCGCAGCGTCGCGCTCCGGACTGGAACGCCGCGCGCGCGGCCGACGAAGCTCGACCGGAAGCGTGACCCGTCGACAGCGCGTCGGACAAGTCTGCCGTTAATCGGCCGGCTGAGAACGAGCAGGACTTCGTTCCGCCTCCGCGCGGTAGCGCTCCGTCGATACGCCTCGTCGGCGGGCCTCGTCCAGCTGGTCCTCGCTCGCTCGACGGCTCGACAGACTCCTTCGACGGGCGGTCGACCGATCGATTCGCGAAGCGCATCGCGATCGCGGGCACGATCGGTCTGTGCGTGGCGCTGGCGCCTCTCGTCGCGCTCGAGTCGTTGCGCGACCACGCGCGGACGACGATCGTCGGTGCGCTGCTCGCCGGGATCCCGGCGGCCGTGCTGCTGTTCCTGCGGCAGCGGACGGCGGCGGTCGGCGCGATCGTGATCGTCGCCGGAGCGCTCGCGCGGCTGGCGCTGCTGATGCCCGCAGAAGGCATGTCCGACGACGTCTGGCGCTATCGGTTCGAGGCGCGGACGCTGCTGCACGGCCAGAATCCGTGGCGGTTCGCGGCGAGTTCCGCGGAGCTCGCGCATCTGCGTGACGACGTCGTCTGGCCGCGCGTGGCGCATGCGGACGTGCCGTGCGTCTATCCACCGTTGGCGGTGCTCGTCTGCGCGGCGATCGAGGCCGTCGCGCCGTCGACGCGTGCGTTCCGGCTCGCGTTCGTACTGGCCGATCTCGCGGTCGCGGTGCTGCTGTTGCGCCTGGCGCGGGGCAGCGGGCGCGACCCGGCGCTGGCCGTCGTGTGGTGGCTGTCGCCGCTCGTCTGGATCGAGGTCGCCGGCAGCGGGCACTTCGAGCCGCTCGCGATCGCCCTGGCGTTGGCCGCGTTCCTGGCGCAGCAGCGCGCGAAGCCGTGCGCCGCCGGAGCCTGGCTCGCGGCCGCGGTGCTGGTCAAGCCGTTGGCGCTCGTGCTGTTGCCGTGCATCCTGCGCCGGGCGACCGCGTGGCGCACGATCGCCGTGACGTTCGCCGTCGTCGCGGCCGGGCTCGCGCCGATCGTCGCGACCGCCGGGCTCGACGGCGCGGCCGGGTTCGCCGCGCGCTGGAGCGCGAACGCCCCGGTGTTCCCCGCGCTGCTCGAGCTCGCGAACTTCGTCAAGGATCGGCTCGAGCAGTCGGTGATGGCCGGGAACCACACGCACGAGACCGGGATGCGGATCTTCGCGCTCGATCCGGAAGTCCTCGCGCGCGCGACGGCGCTCGTCCTGTGCGGACTGGTCGGCGTGTTCGTCGCGACGCGGCGCATCGACCGCCACGCGAAGGCGATCGCGTTGGTCGCGTTCACGCTCGTGTTCAGCCCCGTCGTCCAGCCGTGGTACCTGCTGTGGTGCGTCGCGTTCGTTGCGCTGTCGTGGTCGGTCGGGACGTTCGTGTGGACGCTGACGGTGTGCGTCGCGTACCACGCGCTGATCCCGTTCGACGCGTGGGGGATCGCGATCGAGGAGCCGCTGCTGCGCGGGGCGCAGTTCGTGCCGGTGTTCGGGCTGTGGATCGTCGAGGCGTTCCGCCGCGATCACGGCGTCGTCGACGCCCGTCGCCCGTCGGACCCGCAGCCGGACTGACCGTTACTTCACGGCCGTGCTCGACCACGCCTGGTCGATC
>JAEUIB010000029.1 GCA_016795255.1 Planctomycetota bacterium | reverse complement strand
GGCGGCTTCGCGAGTCCCGGCTCGTCCGCTATCGTCGGAGCCGGTCTCGGTCGCGGGGGGTGCATTCGATGTCGGACACGCTGACGGTCTGGTCGCGTGAACCGTTCACGGACGAGCGCCGGCTGCCGCAGAACACGCGCTGGTCGGTCGAGCCGACTGGCTTCGTCTACGCGGCCCCGCAATGGCGCATCGTCGTCACTCCGAGCGAGTCCATCGACCCGCGCAGCGTGCCGCGCGAGCTGACGGCCGCACGCGAGCATGCGCAGTTCCGGACCGACGTCCGCATCGTGCCGTTCGACGTTCCGGAAGCCGCGCGCGAGCTGTTCGAGTGGACCGCGCGAATGGTGGCGATGACGACGCGCGGCGTCGTGACCGCGGCGGATCCGCGCTCGCGCGCGCATCGCGTGGTGACGTTCGCGAAGCGGTCGCGTGCGACCGATCCGACGATCGCGCTGCCCAGCACCGAACTGTTGATGCCGCGCGACACGGACTGGCGCGCGCGGTATCGCGTCTGGATCGCCGTCGCGGTCGTCGCGTTCCTCGCGAGCCTGCTCGCCGTGTACCTCTCCGCGAATCGGAGATCGACCTCGGGCGTGTCGGCGCGAGAGCGTCGCGCGGCGAAGTGGGCGTTGCCGTTCGATGCGGCGCGCTGGCGCGAGGCCGAGGGGCGTGACGAGTCCGTACGGGTCCGCATGCTCGCCGACTTGATCGATGGACGGACGCTGATCGGGCAACCCATCGCGTCCGTCCACGAGCTGCTCGGCGCGCCATTCGGTCGGCCCACGACGGGATCGGCGGCGATGGACGCGAAACTCGCGGCGTGGGCTTTCGCGTTCCGCGTCGGTTCGGAAACGGCTTCACCGAACGCGATCGACCAGTCCGCGTATCTCGTCGTGCGTCTGTCGGACGAAGGAGTCGTCGACGCCGTCGGCGTCGTCTGGCCTTGATCCCCGACGAAGCTCCAAGAGAGGAGTCCGACCCGCCATGTTCGAGTTCATGACGTTGTGGCACGGAGCCAAGGCGGCCGCAGCGGCGGAGGACGCCGCCGGCAAGCTCGACGCGGCCAAGCAGTCGGTCCGCAGCGTCGGCGACCGAGTCGACGATTTGCGCGTCCAGGTCGATCGCCTGCAGATGCTGTGCGAAGGCATGTGGACGCTGCTGAAGGCGAAGACCGACGTGTCGGATGCCGACCTCGCGAAGCTCGTCGAGCAGATCGATCTGCGGGACGGCAAGCTCGACGGGCGCGTTGCGCCGAAGACGGGCGTGACGTCGTGCTCGAGCTGCGGGCGGACGGTGTCGGTGCGGACCGGCGCGTGCCTGTACTGCGGGACGAGGAACCACACGCGCGACTTGTTCTGACCCGGGCCGCCCGCGCGGCCATGGTTCGGTCGACCGCGTTCGTCCCACGTTCGCCGGGCATCGATGCCGTCGTTCCGATCCGTGCGGGCGGCCGCTATCGTGCCGCGTTCCATGGACATCCTCGAATCCCAGATCCGAACCGACGACGCGCGCTTCAAGGCGAACGCCGACGTCAACCGCGCGCTCGCCGCGCAACTGCGCGAGCGCCTCACCGAAGTCCGCAAGGGCGGCGGCGAGAAGGCCCAGGCGCGCCACCGGCAGCAGGACAAGCTGTTCGTGCGCGATCGCATCGATCGGCTGCTCGATCCCGGCTCGCCGTTCCTCGAGCTGTCGGCGCTGGCCGCGTACGGCATGTACGACGGCGACGCGCCATCCGCGGGCGTCGTGACGGGCATCGGCCGCGTGTCGGGCCGCGAGTGCATGATCGTCGCCAACGACGCGACGGTGAAGGGCGGCACCTACTACCCGCTGACCGTGAAGAAGCACCTGCGCGCGCAGGAAGTCGCCGAGCAGAACCGCCTGACGTGCGTGTACCTCGTCGACTCGGGCGGCGCGTTCCTGCCGCTGCAGGCCGACGTGTTCCCCGACCGCGAGCACTTCGGCCGCATCTTCTTCAACCAAGCGCGCATGTCGGCGAAGCGCATTCCGCAGGTCGCCGTCGTCATGGGCTCGTGCACCGCGGGCGGCGCGTACGTGCCGGCGATGAGCGACGAGACGATCATCGTGAAGGGCAAGGGCACGATCTTCCTCGGTGGGCCGCCGCTCGTGAAGGCGGCGACCGGTGAGGAAGTCAGCGCCGAGGAACTCGGCGGTGCCGAAGTCCACACGCGCCAATCGGGCGTGGCCGACCATTACGCGCTCGACGACGAGCACGCGCTCGAGCTCGCGCGCGGCATCGTCGCGACGCTGAACACGACGAAGACGGTCGACCTCGACCTCGCGCCGCCCGAGCCGCCGAAGTACGCGGCCGAAGAGCTCTACGGCGTCATCCCGGCGACGTTCCGCGAGACGTATGACGTCCGCGAAGTGATCGCGCGCATCGTCGACGGCTCGCGCTTCCGCGAGTTCAAGACGAACTACGCCACCACCGTCGTCACGGGCTTCGCGCGGCTCGAAGGCATGCCGATCGGCATCGTCGCGAACAACGGCGTGCTGTTCTCGGAGAGCGCGCTGAAGGCGGCGCACTTCGTCGAGCTGTGCGCGATGCGCAAGATCCCGCTGCTGTTCGTGCAGAACATCACGGGCTTCATGGTCGGCAAGGAGTACGAGCGCGGCGGCATCGCGAAGGACGGCGCCAAGATGGTCCACGCGGTCGCGAACGCGAACGTGCCGAAGCTGACGCTGATCGTCGGCGGCAGTTTCGGCGCCGGCAACTATGGAATGTGCGGCCGCGCGTACTCGCCGCGCTTCCTGTTCATGTGGCCGAACGCGCGCATCTCCGTCATGGGCGGCGAGCAAGCCGCGAACGTGCTGCTGACCGTGAAGCAGGACCAGCTCGCGCGCGAAGGCAAGCCGGTGATGAACAAGGCCGAGGCCGACGCGTTCAAGCAGCCGATCCTCGACAAGTACGACGCCGAAGGCAGTCCGTACACGTCGACGGCGCGACTGTGGGACGACGGCATCATCGATCCTCCGGAAACGCGGCGCGTGCTGGCCTTGGCCCTGTCCGCCGCTTTGAACGCGCCCGTCGAGGACTCGACGTTCGGCGTGTTCCGGATGTGACCGTGGCGCATTCCGTACGACCCATCCGTCGCCTGTTGATCGCGAACCGCGGCGAGATCGCGGTGCGCGTCGCCCGCGCAGCGCGTGAACGCGGCATCGAGACGATCGCCGTCTGCAGCGAGGCCGACGTCGGCGCGTTCCATACGCGCGTCTGTGATCGCGTCGTCGTGATCGGACCGGCGAAGGCCAGCGACAGCTACTTGCGCGGCGATCGCATCATCGCGGCGGCGAAGGAGCACGGCGCGGACGCGATCCATCCCGGCTACGGCTTCCTGTCGCAGAACGCGGACTTCGCGGACCAAGTCGCGGCCGCGGGGTTGATCTTCGTCGGCCCGAGCGGCGCCGCGATGCGCATCATGGGCGACAAGACGTCGGCGCGCGCCGCGATGCAGAAGGCCGGCGTGCCGATCGTGCCGGGCTTCCAGGGTGACGGGCGCGAGAGCGTCGAACGCTTGAGCGCCGAAGCGATGAAGATCGGCTTCCCGTTGCTCGTGAAGGCCGCGGCGGGCGGCGGCGGACGCGGCATGCGCATCGTGCGCGCGGCGACCGAATTGAAGGATGCGATCGAAGGCGCCTCGCGCGAAGCGGAGAAGGCGTTCGGCGACGGCCGCTTGTTCCTCGAGCGCTATCTCGAAGGCGCGCACCACGTCGAGATCCAGGTGCTCGCGGATCATCTCGGTGGCGCGATCCATCTCGGCGAGCGCGAGTGCTCGGTCCAGCGCCGGTATCAAAAGATCGTCGAAGAGGCGCCGTCGCCGTTCATCGACGACGCGCTGCGCGAACGCATGGGCCAAGCGGCGGTCGCGGCG
>JAEUIB010000891.1 GCA_016795255.1 Planctomycetota bacterium | reverse complement strand
CGAGATCTGGTCGATCGGCTCGGGCTACGGCGGCAACGCGCTGCTCGGCAAGAAGTGCTTCGCGCTGCGCATCGCGTCGAACATGGGACGCGATCAGGAATGGATGGCCGAGCACATGCTGATCCTCGGGCTGCAGAGCCCGCAGGGCGTGACGAAGTACGTCGCCGCGGCGTTCCCGTCGGCGTGCGGCAAGACGAACCTCGCGATGCTGGTCCCGCCGCCGGAGTTCAAGGGCTGGAAGGTCTGGACCGTCGGCGACGACATCGCGTGGTTGCGCTACGGCGACGACGGCCAGCTCTGGGCGATCAACCCCGAGGCCGGCTTCTTCGGCGTCGCGCCGGGCACCGGCGACGACACCAACCCGAACGCGATCGCGACGCTGCGCAAGAACTCGATCTTCACGAACGTCGCGATGACCGACGATCGTCAGCCGTGGTGGGAAGGCTTCGGCAAGCCGCCGGCGAAGGCGCTCGACTGGAAGGGCAATCCGTGGACGCCCGAGTCGAAGGAGAAGGCCGCGCATCCGAACGCGCGCTTCACGGCTCCGGCGAAGCAGTGCCCGAGCGCGTCGCCCGAGATGGAGAATCCGAAGGGCGTGCCGATCTCGGCGTTCATCTTCGGCGGTCGTCGCGCGACGACGATGCCGCTCGTGTTCCAGGCGTTCGACTGGAACCACGGCGTGTTCGTCGGCGCCGGCATGGGCTCGGAGACGACCGCGGCCGCGACCGGCGCCGTCGGCGTCGTGCGTCGTGACCCGTTCGCGATGCTGCCGTTCTGCGGCTACAACATGGGCGACTACTTCGGTCACTGGCTGAAGATGGGCGCGAAGTCGGCGAAGGCCCCGAAGGTCTTCCACGTCAACTGGTTCCGCAAGGACAAGAACGGCAAGTTCCTGTGGCCTGGCTTCGGTCAGAACATGCGCGTCCTGCAGTGGATCCTCGAGCGCTGCGAGGGCAAGGGCGCGTCGGTCACGACGCCGATCGGCCACGTGCCGGCGGCCGGCGCGATCCCGACGCAGGGCCTCGACGTCTCGCCGGACCAGATGAAGGAGCTGCTCGCCGTCGACAAGACCGAGTGGACCACCGAAGCGAAGGGCATCGCCGAGTTCTTCGGTCAGTTCGGCGACCGTTTGCCCGCCGCGATGAAGCAACAGCTCGACGAGTTGAACAAGCGACTCGCTTGAGCTTCGAGACACGGTGACGCGCGGCCGTCGGCGACCTCTGGTCGTCGGCGGCCGCGCGCGCCGTTCCTGTCGCCCGTTCCCGTTCCCCCGCTCGCAGGGAGTTCGCCCGATGTCGCTGAAACCCGCCGCCGTCCTCGATGCGCTCCGCGCGGTGATCGATCCCGATCTCCATCGCGACATCGTCAGCCTCGGCTTCGTCAAGGACGTCGCGATCGACGGCGGCAAAGTGTCCGTCGTCGTCGAGTTGACGACCCCCGCGTGCCCGGTGAAGGACCGCCTGAAGGCCGAGTGCGAGCAGCGCATCCGCGCGCTGCCGGGCGTCACCGCGGTGGACGTCAAGATGACCGCGCAGGTGCGCTCGGCCGCCGCCAGCGGCCCGGTGCTGCCGGGCGTTCGCAACGTGCTCGCGGTCGCGTCGGGCAAGGGCGGCGTCGGCAAGTCGACGGTCGCCGTCAATCTGGCCGCCGCGCTGGTGAAGACCGGCGCGCGCGTCGGCCTGATGGACGCCGACGTCTACGGACCGTCGGTCGCGCGCATGGTCGGCGGCAAGGGCCAGGCGCAGGCGACGCCGGAAGGCATGCTGCGGCCGTTCGAGGCCCACGGCCTGAAGTTCATGTCGATGGGCATGCTCGTCAACGACCAGTCCCCCGTCGTCTGGCGTGGACCGATGGCATCCGGACTGATCCAGCAGTTCCTGACGAAGGTCGACTGGGGCGATCTCGATTACCTGGTCGTCGACCTGCCGCCCGGCACCGGAGACGTGCAGATCACGCTGACGCAGAGCGCGAACATCACCGGCGCGGTCATCGTGACGACGCCACAGGACGTCGCGTCCGAGGTCGCGAGCCGCGGCCTCAAGATGTTCGGCGCGGTCAAGGTGCCGGTGCTCGGCGTCGTCGAGAACATGAGCTACTTCGTCGCTCCCGACACCGGCCGCAAATACAACATCTTCCGCCCCGAGGGCGGCGAGGCGCCGTACAAGCGCTGGGGCGTGCCGTTGCTCGGCGAGATCCCGATCGAGCCGAAGCTCGCCGGACTCGGCGACAAGGGCATCCCGGTCGTCGCGGCCGAGCCGGGCAGCGACACGGCGCGTGCGTTCCTCGAACTCGCGCAGCGCGTCGCGGCGGCGCTGTCGACGGTCACGATGAGCCAGGGCGCGAGCGGCTCACCGGTCAACGTCGACGCCGACGGGCCTCACCTGACGATCGCGTGGGACGACGGCCACGTCTCGCAGCACAACTTCCAGCGCTTGCGCTTCCAGTGCGCGTGCGCGCAGTGCGTCGACGAACGCACCGGCAAGAAGCGCATCGTGCTCGAGTTCATCGATCCGAACGTGCGCCCGAAGGCGATCGAGCAGAGCGGTCGTTACGCGCTGCAGATCACGTGGACCGACAACCACAGCACCGGGCTGTACACGTTCGATCGGCTGCGGCAGTTGTGCGAGTGTCCGGACTGCGTCGCGACGCGCGCAGCGCGCTGATCACGAGCGCTCGAAGTCGCTCTCGAGGAACTTGTCGAGCATCATCTCGAGCTCCGGCAGCGGCTTCGCTTTCGGGTCGAGCGCGAGGCTCTTCAGCGCCAAGTCGAGGCACTCGCGGACGTCGATGTTCGCTTCCTTCGCGGCCTGCGCTTCGAGCGCGCTCTTCAGCGCGACGTCGCGCATCCCGCCGATCGTCCACACCGCGACACCGCGGACGTTGCCGTTGTTGTCGGTCAGCTTGTCGGCCAGGATCTTCCGCGTGTCCTCGTCCGGCGGCAAAGCGCGCAACGCGACCAACGCGTTCAGCTCGACCAGCGATTCCTTCGCGACGCAGGCCTTCTTGATCAGCGCTTGGACCTCGGCGTTCTTCGGGTCGCAGGCGACCAGCGCGCGCGGGATCTCGCACGCGACCATCGCCATCGGCTTCTTCTTCCACAGCTTCGTCAGCGGAGCGATCGCGGCCGGTAGCCCGATCTTCTCCAGCGCGACGATCGCGTGGCGCACGACGTTGGTGTTCGAGTCCGTCAGGCGCTCGATCACGTGCGGGAGCGCGTCGTAGTTGCCCTTCGTCGCCAGCGCGTCCAGCGCGTCGGCACGGGTGTCGTCCATCACCTTCGGGCCGAGCAGCGAGAACAGAGCGTCGCGCGCGCGCAGGTCGTCGATGCGGCCGAGGTCCGAGATCGCCGGCTTGCGACGCTCGGCGTTGCGGTCCTTCGCGACCTTGATCAGGTCGTCGATCTGCTTCGTCACGTCCTCGTCCCCCGTGCCGCCGGCGCCGGCCTTCAGCGCCTTTTCGGCCACGGTCATCATCTTCAGCAGTTCGTTCTTGCTGATGACGTACGCGCGGCGCGTCAGGACCTTCTTGTCCGGCGACACCAGCACGTGCTGCGGGCTGATGACCGCGTCGGTCCCGATGAACGCGTCCGAGGTCTTGATCTCGAGCTTGTGGTGCTCGGCACACGTCACGCCGCCGAAGCGCGGACAGGGCGCCGTCGAGTCCTCCGGATTGTGGAAGAACGTGCTGGCGATGATGCAGACGAAGTCCTTGCTGCGCGCGACGAACTCGGGGTCCTTGTAGACCGCGACCATCCCGTCGCTGGCCGGCTCGCCGTTCATGTTGAAACAGACGAGCACCGGCACGTTGCGCGCCTTCGCCGACGCGAAGGCGGCTTCGTACTCCTTTTCCCAGGCGACCTGGTCGGCGACCAGGGCGAGCGCGACGACAGCGGCTGCGAGCATCGGTGGATTCCCCATCGGAACGGACCGTCGGTGTGACGATCGAGGACGCGCCTGAGCACCGGTTCTTTCACCGAAACCTCGAACGGTTGCACGATCCGGCGGTTCGCCGGAACTTCTCGTGCGACCGCGTGACCGGCGGCCCGCCGGTCGGATCCTGGTCCAAGTTCCGGCACGCGCCCTGGCGCACCGTCCGCACGACCGTATGTTCGCGGCTCCGTGCGCAGGCCGGCGCCGGTTCGCTCCGTGCAGGAGAGGAGTCCCCATGGTGCAGATGCGCAGAATGCCCAACGACCCCGAGAAGACCAGGCGCGCGCTCAACGCGCTGACGGTCGCCGCCGTCGTCGTCGTGCTGCTCGCGACGGTGTCGTCGTTCTG
>JAEUIB010000883.1 GCA_016795255.1 Planctomycetota bacterium | reverse complement strand
GACCGCGACGACCCGGGGCCGGCCGCGACGACGCCGTTGCGCAAGAAGAAGCCGACGACGTCCGCTCCGGCCCGCCGAAGCAGCAGCGCGGCGACCGAGGAATCGACGCCGCCGCTCATCGCCACGGCGATGCGGCCGGTTGGAATCGTCGAAGGGGTGGAGGTCGCGTCCGACATGGCGCGGATCCTACCAGCCGCGCGTGAAAGTCCGCCGAGCACGTGGCTTGCGCGAGTCCGCGACGGACTGCCGCACCGAGCGCGGCCCGGCGATCCGGTGCGGCGCCCGGCCGACACCGCCCCCCGCCTCAGCCGACTTGGGGCTACGACGGGGCGACTTCGTGGGGGCGCTGCTAGACTCCCGGACTTCGGCACGACGCGCCAAGTGGCGTGGGTCCAGATCCCCTCCAACCGGAGTCCGCATGCTCTCCATCGCTCTGCTCGTCCAGGACGCGCCCAAGGATGCCGCCACGCCGGGTTTCCCCTGGCCGCTCCTGCTCGGCTTCGCCGCGATCTTCTACTTCATGATGATTCGCCCGCAGATGAAGGAGCAGAAGCGTCGTCGCGAGATGCTCGGCGGACTGAAGAAGAACGACAAGGTCGTGACCAGCGGCGGGATGATCGGGACAATCGTCGCACTCGACGACAACGAGGTCACGCTGAAGGTCGACGACTCGAACAACGTCAGGATCCACTTCCTGCGCAGCGCGATCGCCGGTCCGGTTCCGACCGCCGCGCCCGAAACGACGACGGAGCCGGCGACGAAGTGAGCCCCCCATGCGGGACGATGCGAATCCCGCTCACGACGTCGGTCGCCGCGGCGAAGACTTCGCGCTGTTGCACCTCGAATCGCTCGGCTTCACGCTGGTCGAGCGCAACGTTCGAGTCGGCCGCTGCGAGATCGACCTCGTCGTGCGCGACCGGGACGGGTACGCGTTCGTCGAGGTCAAGACCCGCTCGTCGGCGCGCCACGGCGAGCCGTGGGAAGCCGTCGGGGACGCGAAGCGCGCGCGCCTCGAGCGCGCCGCTGGACGCTTCCTGGAACGCATCGGGAGCCCCGACGCCGACTGGCGACTCGGCGTCGTCGCGATCGTCCTGGACGATCACGGCACCATCTCGAGTCTCGACTGGATCGACGAAATCGGCTGAGCCGGGACGGCTCGGGTTCAAAGGTTCGGTCCGCGGAACTGCCGATCCAGAAGCGCGGCATCACCGCCGAACGATCCCAGTCTCCGGCGCGCTGGATACCGCCGCGCCGAACCACACGTCTCGAGGAGAGTAGAGCCATTCGGGGTCCGTCGTCGCTGCGCAACTTCGCCGTACTGCTCGCCGAGACGCTGTTGCTCGGCGCGGTCGTGCTGCCGTTGTCGCATCTGCGGCAGATCCTCGAGATCCTGACCGAGACCCACGACGCGGCGGCGTTCGACGTCAGGACGGCCCTGGTCCGCACGCTGATCCTCGTCGTCACGTGCCAGCTCGTCTTCCTGTTCAACGACCTCTATCGCTGGCGCATCATCCGCAGCAAGCACCAGTCGTCGATCCGCTTGCTGGAGTCGAGTTCGTACACGCTGATCCTGACCGCGCTGCTGTACTTCGCGCTGGACGGCATCGATCGCTACGTGCTCGCACCGCAGGGCGACGGTCCGCGGCTCGGCGTCTACAAGATCGGCACGATCCCCGCCGTGGTCGCGATCGTCGTCGCGCACGTCGCGGCGTACGGGTTCCGCCGCATCTTCGACTGGACGTTGTTCCGCATCCCGATCGCGGACCGCGTGCTGATGGTCGGCGACGCACCGATCGCCGCGGTCATCGAGAAGGAGCTCCGCGAGCGACGCGATCCGACGTACGAGATCGTCGGCTACGTGTTGCCCGACTGGTCCGGAGAGGCCGGCGAGAAGGACGGCAAGACCGTGCTGTGCGGGTACGGCAAGATCGTCGAGACCGTCAAGCGTCACGAGATCCATCGCGTCGTCGTCTGCCTGCCGGAGCGCCGCGGCAACCTGCCGGTCATCGAGCTGCTGAACTGCAAGCTGCAGGGCGTGAAGGTCGAGGAAGGCGAGCTGATGTACGAGCGCGTCACGGGCAAGATCGCCGTCGACCGCTTGCGCCCGAGCTACCTGATCTTCTCCGAAGGGTTCAACCGCTCGAAGTTCACCTACCTGTTCAAGCGCGGACTCGACATCGTGCTCGCGCTCGTCGGGATCGTGATCGCGGCCCCGATCGCGTTGCTCACCGCGATCGCGGTGAAGATCGATTCGCGCGGCCCCGTGTTGTTCTCGCAGGCGCGCGTCGGGAAGGACGGGCGCATCTTCACGCTCTACAAGTTCCGGTCGATGCGCACGGACGCGGAGAAGGAGACCGGCCCGGTGTGGGCGGCGTCCGACGACGACCGCGTCACGCGCGTCGGGCGCGTGATCCGCAAGATCCGACTCGACGAGATCCCGCAGCTCGTGAACGTGCTGCGCAACGAGATGTCGTTCGTCGGACCGCGTCCCGAGCGACCGTTCTTCGTCGAGGAGCTGAAGCGGGAGATCCCCTTCTACACCGAGCGTCTGGTCGTGAAGCCGGGCGTGACGGGGTGGGCGCAGATCAACTATCGCTACGGCGCGTCGAAAGAAGACGCGCTGCAGAAGCTCCAGTACGACCTCTACTACATCAAGAACATGTCCATCTTCCTGGACGTCCTCGTCCTGTTCCGGACGATCCGAGTCGTCCTGCTTGGATTCGGCGCACGATGAACGAAGCTGGCCCGTGGACCGTGCTCGTGGCGGACAAGCTGTCCCCCGAGGGTCTGAAGTTGCTCGAACGTCACCCCGGGATCGTGCTCGACGTGCGGCCGGGACTCGACGAGAACGCGCTCGCCGAGGCGGCTCGCGGCGCGGACGCGATCCTCGTCCGCAGCGCGGTGAAGATCACCGAGCGAGTGCTCGCCGGAGCGACGCGCCTCGAAGTGATCGGCCGCGCCGGCATCGGCGTCGACAACATCGACGTCGACGCGGCGACGCGACACGGCGTCCTCGTCATGAACTCGCCGGACGCGAACGCCAACACGACGGCCGAGCACGCGCTCGCGTTGTTGTTCGCGCTCGCACGGTCGATCCCCGCCGCCGACGCATCGCTGCGGGCCGGCAAGTGGGAGCGCGCGAAGTTCGTCGGCACCGAACTCGCGGGCAAGACGATCGGCGTCCTCGGCGGCGGGAACATCGGTCGCCGCGTCGCGCGCAAGGCGAAGGCCCTCGGGCTCGACGTGATCGTGTTCGACCCGTACTTGGCGAAGGACGCGCTCGCCGAGGACCGGATCCCGGTGGTCACGCTGTCCGAACTCTGCGCACGCGCGGACGTCGTCACGATCCACGTGCCGAAGACCGACGCGACGGCGAACCTCGTCGATGCCGACCTGCTCGCATCGATGAAGAAGGGCGTACGGATCGTGAACTGCGCGCGTGGCGGCATCGTCGACGAGGCCGCACTCGCCGCTGCGATCGAACGCGGCCACGTCGCCGGGGCCGCGATCGACGTGTTCGAGAGCGAGCCGCCGGCGCGGGACAATCCGCTGCTCCGATCCCCGTCGGTCGTCGTGACGCCGCACCTCGGCGCGTCGACCACCGAAGCGCAGGAGCGCGCATCGCTCGAGATCTGCCAACAGGTGCTCGCGTACCTGACCGACCACGTCATCGCGAATGCGGTCAACCTGCCGCGGATCCGGCCGGAGACGCTGCGCGAACTCGCGCCGTGGATCGAGCTCGCGACGCGCCTCGGCCAAGTCGTCGCGGCGCTCGGCGCCGGTCCGCACGAGTCGCTCGAGATCCACTATCAAGGTCATCTGTCGGCCGGCGAAACGTCGCCGATGACGCGCGCGGTCGTCGCCGCGGTGCTGTCGTCGTGCTCCGAAGGGCCCGTGAACTGGATCAATGCGCCGACGCTGGCCGCCGAACGCGGGCTGACGGTGCGCGAGTCGCGGATCGAGCGGGTACGCGACTTCGCGTCCATGATCACGATCACGCTGTCGTCCGGCACCCGCGCGACGACGGTCGCGGGAACGCTGTTCGGTCACCGGCAGCTCCGTCTCGTCCGCATCGACGAACACAAGCTCGACGTCATCCCGTCCGGTGAGCTGCTGCTGATCCGCAACGCCGATCGTCCCGGCGTCGTCGGCCGCGTCGGCGGCCTGCTCGGAACGGCCGGCGTCAACATCCGCGCGATGCACTTGACCCCGCCGAAGGACGTGAACGGGGACGCCCTGATCGTGTTGAATGTCGAGCCGCGTCCGACGCCGGACCTGTTGGCGCAGTGCGCGGCACTGCAGGACGTGCGCTCCGCGACCCTGATCTCGTTGTCCGAAGGAACCGCCCCATGATCCGCTCGCCGAAGAAGATGTTCATCCCCGGACCGACCGAAGTCCACCCGGACGTGC
>JAEUIB010000864.1 GCA_016795255.1 Planctomycetota bacterium | reverse complement strand
GTGCCCGTCGCACAACAAGCCGAGCAGCAGACGCTCGACCAGCGTGCGCTGGCCGACGAGCACTTTGCCGACCTCTTCGACGACGTCGTCGAACACGCGCGCTTCGCGTTCGACGCGTTCCGAGCGTTCCCGCGTTTCGGTCATGTTCCGGCACTGGCCTCGACTTGCATCGCCAGGAAACCCTGCCACCGCTGCGCGATCCGCGCGACGTCCTCGTCGGCGGCGTAGCGGTACGGCGTCCCGAGGGACACGCCGTAGGCTCCTTCGAGCAGCTTCGCGGCGTTCCATCGCACGTACCACCGCGGATCGGTCAACGCCTCGACGAGGCGCGCGACGGCGATCCCCGCAACGGCGCGCGAACCGGCCGGTTCATCGCGCTCTTGCGCCAACGCGCGCTTGAACCACTCGATCTGCCCGACGTTCGGTTCGTCGCGGAAGCGCTGCGTGAACGACTCGCCGCGCTCGCCGCCGTCGCAGACCAGGATCTGACCGAGCAGGTCCATCGCGCGCGCCGCGCGTTCCGGCGCGTCGAGGATGTTCAACAGCATCGGGACGGCCGCGAGGTCGCCGTGCGCCGCGAGGCGGATCGCCGCTTCCTCGGCCAGCGCGACGTCGTCGCCGGTGAGGCGCGAGCGCAACCAATTGCGTCCGACCTCCGACCGCATCGCGCTGAGCGCTTCGAGCGCGGTCGCGCCGATCTGCGTCGTCGGGCCCTGCTTCGCGATCACGTCGGCGAGCACCGTCACGCTGTCGTCCCCGCCGCGGCGCGAGAGCCCGCGGATCGCGGAGGTCGCCAGCGCGGGCTCCTCGCCGAGCGCGTGCGTCTTCAGCAATTCGAACGACTCGCCGGTCCCGTCGTCGCCGAGCGCCTCGAGCGCGAACCGCGCCGCGACGCGATCCGCGCCGCGCGCGAGGTCGAACAAGCGCGAGCGCGCCGACGCATCCTTGCTGCGCACGAGCGCGTCGATCGCCGCCATGCGGACGCGCGGGTCGACGTCGTCGAGCAACACGAACAGCACGTCCGCGGACAGCACGCCTTGGCGCGCGCCCTCTTCCACGGCGACGAGGCGCACGACCGGGCGTTCGTCGCGGACCGCGGTCTCGACCACACCGAGCTCGCGGACCAGCAGCGCGACCAGCGATTTGCCGCTCTCGCCGAACTGGTGCACGAGGAAGCCCGCGAGCGGCGAGAACAGCGTCGGGTCCTTCTTCCGTGCGACGGCGGCGACCAGCAGGCCGACGGCGCCTTCGGGGATCGTCTCGTCGATCAGACCGGCGAGCACGAGTTGGATCGACGGTTCTTCGAGCTGCGCGAGCAACAGCGGCCGGCGCAGGAACTCGCTGACGGCGTCCCGTCGCCCGGCGGGGTCGAGGCGCGGCAGCGCGTCGACCATCGCCGTCAAGAAGCGACGCTCGCGCGTCGCATCGTCCGGACACGACGCGAAGCCGGCGGTCTCGCGCTGGTGGTACGCGGCGAAGTCCTTGCGCTCGCCGCCGAAGAAGCGCTGCCAGCCTTGCTCCGACTCGGCACGCGCCAACTCGGCTTCGACCTTCGCGAACGCGTCGTCCGCTTCGCTCGACGTCGACACGATGCGCTCGCGGTTCCCGGACGCGAAGCGCAGCACGCGCGCGGGGACCTTCTCGTCGGCCGTCGGCGCCTTGCGGCTGCGGCCGTGGCCGAACACTCCGCTTCCGTCGAGCGCGGTCAGCAGCGCGCGCATGCGCTCCGCGTCGAGGAACAGCGTGCCGGGGACGAGTTCGGGATCCGCCGTGTGGTCGATCAACCCGATGCCGGCGAACCGCACGTCGAGATCGCGCCCGACGCCGAGCATCCGCTGCCGGCGATAGTGGACGACGAGCGTCTCCGCGTGTTCGGACAGCGCGGCCGGCGGCAAGTCGCGCCGCAGCCGCGGACCGCTACCGGTCCCGGTCCACGCGCCGCGCCACGCCGAGAGGTCGGCGCTCGGATCGGTGCCGGTGATGCGCCTGATCCGCGCGCGCGACATCGCGAACAACGGCGAGAAGTCCTTGAAGTACGTGCCGCCGAGGAACGTCTCGACGAGCGTCGGCAGGACCTTCTCTTCGGTCAGCGTGATCAGCGCCGGGTCTTCGCTGCGGAATCCGATCTGCGACAACGCGATCGCCGCCGACAGGCGCGTCAGCGGATCCGCCGACTTCAAGCGCGGCGCGAGCCGATCGACCGCGTCCGGCTTCAGCAGTTCCTCGCCCCACCGCTCTTCGATCTCGGCGAGCGCGAGCAGCGCCCAGCAGCTTGGGCGCGACGGGTCTTCGAACGCTCGCGCGGTCAGCGTCTCGACGAGTTGCGGCGTCCGCTGTTCGACGATCATCCGCAGCGCGCGTTCGGACAGCGCCGCCGAGCCCTCGCCGAGCATCGCGCACGCATCGCTGACGAGTTCCGGATCCGCCAAGCGCTCGAGGATCTGGAACACCTGCTCGCGCGTCGCTTCCTGATCGCTCTTCAGCAGCCCACGCAGCGCCGGGACGTGCGTCGCGTCGGCGTGGTCGCGTAAGTGCGCGAGACCGATCGGTCGCAGCGCGGCGACGCTGCCGCCCGCCAGATCGAACGCGAGCGTCATCGCGACCGCCGGGTCGAGCTGCACGAGCGCGTCGAACATCAAGCGGGCCTGCTTGCGCGCCTTCGGATCGCGGATCGCGGGCTCGAACAACGGCACGGACGCGGTATCCGCCGCCCGCACCAGCAGTTGGGCCGCGGCGACCTTCGCGCGCGGCTCCTGACCCTTCAGGATCTCGCGCAGCGGTTCGGCGATCTCCGCGCCGTACAGCGCCAGGCGTTCGACCGCCTCCTGCGCCTCGACCCCGGGATACTTCGAGAGGGCCGGCAGCGCGGCGCGCACCTGGTCCGCCGGCGTCGCCGGCGCCTTGTCGCGCGCGTTCGTCTTCGACGGCAACTCGAACTCGATCTTGCCCTTCCGCTTGTTCTCCGGGAGCTTCGGCGGCGGATCGCCGGCCGTCTGCGCGGGGGCGGTCGCGGCACAGAGCCACAGCGCGACCGGGACGAACACGAACCAACGAACCGCCATCCGCATCTCCGTGACCTCTTCGACCCCGGGCCCAAAGTCGGCCGGGCCGGGAGTCTACCCGACGCCCGTCGGCCGGTGACCGAGGCGACGCCGACCGGGTGGCCACGGTTCCGGATCGATTCAGCCGGGTCCGACCGACGCCGTCGTCGCCAGGCGTTCGCGCAAGGCCGGAGGCGACGACCGCAGCGCGTGCTCGATCGCCCGCGCATCGGTCGCTTCCAGCAACCGACGCAAGTCCTGCTGCGCCTGCGCCAACAGGTCGACGTCGCGCGCGAGGTCGGCGAACCCGAAATCCAGGACGCCGTGCTGCCGCGAACCGGCGATCTGCCCAGGGCCGCGCACCTCGAGGTCCTTCTGCGCGATGACGAGGCCATCGTGCTCGTCGACCAGGACGTCGAGCCGCTCGCGCGACTCCGGCTTGTCGTCCTTGGCGACGAGGATGCATCGCGACGCGCGCGCACCGCGTCCGACCCGACCCCGCAATTGGTGCAGCGCCGCGAGCCCGAAGCGCGCTGCGTCGACGACGACCATCAGCGTCGCCTCCGGCACGTCGACGCCGACTTCCACGACCAGCGTCGACACCAACACCGGCACGCGACCGGCTTGGAATGCGGCCAGTGCGGCGGCGTTCTCCTCCGGCTTGCGCCGGCCGTGGGCCAGCCCGACCGCCGGCGAACCCTTGAAGTAGGCCGCGAGCTTCTTCGCCAGCGTCTCCGCGGCGATGAGATCCTGCTGCTCGCTCTCCGCGACCAGCGGGCAGACGACGAACACGCGACCCCCGGCGCGCGCGACGTCGCGGATGTCGTCGGCGACCGTCTTCAGTTCGCGCCGCTCGCGGACGCTCGTCGCGACCGGCGTCCGCCCCGGCGGCATCTCGTCGAGCGCGGACACTTCGAGATCGCCGAACACCGCGAGCGCGAGCGTCCGCGGGATCGGCGTCGCCGACATCACGAGGAGGTCGACCGCGCTCGCCTTCGCGCGCAAGCGCCCGCGTTGCTGGACACCGAAGCGGTGTTGCTCGTCGACGACCGCCAGTCGCAACTTCGGGATCTTCACGCGTTCGACCAACAGCGCGTGCGTGCCGATCAGCAGCAGAGGCTCGCCGGATTCGAGTCGAGCGGCCAGCTCCTTGCGCGCCCGCGCCGGCGTCGCCGCCGTCAACGAAGCGAACGGGACACCCAGCGGTTCGAGGATGCGACGCGCGGTCCGTTCGTGCTGGTCCGCGAGCAACGCGGTCGGCGCGAGCAACGCGGCTTGGTGCTTCGCGCGGACGACCGCCGCCGCGGCGAGCAGTGCGACCGCGGTCTTGCCCGAACCGACGTCGCCGTGCAGCAAGCGATGCATCGGCGTCCCGCGCGCGAGATCGGCGAAGACCTCGTCGAGCACGCGACGCTGCGCTCGCGTCAGCGCGAACGGCAGCGCGGCACGCAAGCGCTCGAACTCGTCGGCATCGACGCGGACGACGTCCGGTTTCGTCGTGCGTTCGACCTGCGCACGCGCGGCGATCAGCGGGCGCAGGTGATGGACGAACTCGTCGTACGCGAGCCGCCGCCGAGCCGCGTCGAGCTCGACTTCGTCCGCGCACTCGTGGATCGCGGCAATGGCTCGTCCGAGCGGCAGGACCGCAGCGCCGGGCAAGTCGGACGCCGCGCGCCAGTCGTCGAGTTCGACGGCGAGCGTGCGCGCGAGGTCACGGACGAGGCGTCGATGCAGCCGCGGCGGCACCGCGTCCGGCAACACGTACGCGGGCAGCGCGGCCGCCGGGCGACCGCTGTCCAGCGCTGCCACGAACTCGTAGTGGCCGACGGCGAGGAACGTCTTGCCGTCCCGCACGCCGACACGACCGAGCGCATAGACGAACGCGCCGCGCGTGAACGCGCTGCCGACGTGCGGTTGGTGGAAGAACACGAGACTCACCGTCCCGCGGTCGTCCTCGACGTCGACGCGCGTCGCTCCCTGCCGGCGCCGCGACGGCACGATCCGCGTCACGCGGCCGACGACGGCGGCGTCCTTGCCCGGCTCGAGGCGCGCGGTCGGCTGCGGGTGCGGCAGCGGCGTGAACTTGGTCGGGAGATGCAGCAGGAGATCGCGGACGGTCTGCAGCCCCGCGGCGGCGAACGCGGCCGCGCGCGCCGGCCCGACGCCGCGCAACGACGACAACGCCTGGTCGAGCGCGCGTCCCGGCGTTCCGGGAAGCTCGCGCGTGGGCTCGGTCGACGGCTTCGCGGGCGGACCGGAACGGCTCATGCGGCGGAGTCTGGCGGCCGCTCCGCCCCCTGTCGAGCCCACCGCGGCGCCGCCGCATCCGACCGCCGCCAACGACCACGGTTTCTCGACGACCGGTGTCCGCGGGGTTCCGCGCCCGGTTCGTTCCCCCCTATGATCCGCGCCCATGTTCGCGCGCGCATCGATCGTCGTCGGCGTCTTGTTCGCGGTGTTGCCGAGCTCGCACGCTCGCGGCCAGGATGCGGCGCTGGCCGAGCTCGAGAAGCAGCTCGCCGTCCGCCATGCGGAACTCGCCGTCGCCGAGGCGACGCTCGAAGAGGTCTATCTGCGCATGGAACGCAGCTTCCTCGCGCTGGCGACCGACCCCGAAGCGACCGCGACGCGCATCGCGGAACCGATCGTCGAACAGTTCGCTGCGTTGCGCGATCGCGTGCTCGCCGGCGGCAACGGCAAGGCGGCGCTGAAGCCGGCGCAGGTCCAGGCGCTGCGCGACGGGCTGGCCGCGGCGTTGGGCGAGACCGACTTCGAACCGGGATATCGCGCCGCGTTCGCCGAGTGGCTCGTCGACCCGATCCTCCCGCTGCTGGTCGAGCAGCGCCCGAACGACGTCCAGCCGCTCGTCGCCACGCTCGTCCGCGAACGGTTCTCGGTGTCGGTCGATTTCGCCGAGGTCTGGAACCGCTCGCTGTTCGGCGCCGTGCCGGAGGCGCGCGCGTTCGCGAACGTCCACCGCGCGTACGTCGACATGGGAGCTCGCGTCGAACGCGCGCGCAGCCCGGACCGCTTCAGCGAGAGCGGCGAACGACTGCCGCCGGGCATGATCGAAGTGAAGGGCGGGGCCTACGAGATCGGCCCGCATTCGGGCTGGCCGAAGGCCGGACTCGAGAAGCGCAGCCGCCGGCTCAGCGTGAAGACGTTCTATCTCGACCGCACCGAAGTCACGAACGCGCAGTACGACGCGTTCTGGAAGGCGTTGCCGGACGAGCGCAAGCTCGCGCATCTGCCGCGCTTCTGGGTCAAGCAGGAGGACGGCAGCTACACGTTCCCCGAGGGCAAGGGCGACCATCCGGTCGTCGGCGTCAACTTCAACGACGCTCGCGCGTACGCGGCGTGGGCCGGCAAGCGACTCCCGACCGAGGACGAATGGGAAGTCGCCGCGCGCGGTCCGAAGGGCCTGCTCTACCCGTGGGGCAACGACTACGACGTCGGTCGGGCGAACGACCGCTCGGCCGGCTTGAACGACACCGCGCCGATCGGCAGCTATCCGGCGGGCAACAGTCCGTTCGGCTGCGCGGACATGGCCGGCAACGTCGACGAGTGGACGGCGAGCAACGCCGACGGCGACACGATTCAGGACGACGTCGCGTCGAACCTCGTCCAGGTCGTCGTCCGCGGCGGCAACTACCTGTCGAACTCCGAGGTGCTCGCGCCGACGTATCGACTGCTCGCGCCCGGGCTGTCGACGCGCCGCACGCAGCTCGGCTTCCGCTGCGCACAATCGCCGGCCAAGGCCAAATGAGCCACATTCCGCGATTGTGGGTCCGCGAGATCCTCGGGCTGGTCGTGCTGCCGTTCGTCCTGCTCGGGTTCCTCGTCCGCCGCGGCGGGATCCGCCGCGACCTGCGCAAATTGCTCGAGGACAACGCACGTCGAGGCGCCGCGCCGTGAGCGGGGAATTGCCGTGGGCGGCTCCCGCGACTCCGCTCGACCTGGCGCCGGAGCCCCCGCGCTCCCGCGAGCGCGCCTCCGCGTGGTTCGCGTTCCTCGGCTCGGTCGCGATCGTGCTGACGACGCTCGACCTCGCGTACGAGGTGTCGCTGTACCTGCGCGCGCGCGGCTTGATGATGAACACGGTCATCCTCGCCGCGATCGTCGTCGGATCGGCGTTCTTCTACGCGGTGACCGTCGGCGCGGGCGTCCGCGGCCTCACGCCGTTCCTGCGCGCGTCGCTGCCGCTCGCGGTGTTCCTGTACGCGATGTTCACCATGCGGAAGTCGCCGGCGGAGCGCTTCCACTTCGTCGAGTACGGCGGGCTGGCGCTGCTCGCGCTGCGTGCGATCGCCGTCGACGTCCGATCGGTGGTCGCGTATCCGCTGGCGATCGTCGTCGCGGGAGCGGCGGGCTGGCTCGACGAGTGGCTGCAAGGCCGCAGCGCGGTCCGCTACTTCGACGAAGTCGATCTGTTCGTCAACCTCGTCGCCGTCGTGCTCGCCGTGATCATCGCCGCGACGCTGTTTTGTCGCGACGTCGGCCGCGCCCGCTTCCCGCATCTCGCGGCGCGGCGCGTGCCGGACTGATCGACCGCGGACGATCGCCGCGCGAACGCCGTTCTGGCGCGCCTTCGCGTGGGACGGTTCGCGACCTATACTCCGCGGCGCATGCGCGAACGCAAGGTCCGGATCCTCCACGAAGGCCAAGAGTATTTCCTGCTCGACCGCGGTCGCGACGGGCACGGCCGGACCATCGCGTTCCTGCGGCGCCTCGACGACACGAAGCCGCCGCCGGACGAAGCGCGACGCGTGCTGACCGATCTCGGCGAGTACGAGTGGATCGCGTCGTACGCCGACGGCGCACTGAACGTCGAGCCCGCGCACGCCGCGCTCGCGCCGGCGTTGCAGAGCATCGTCACGCGTTACCTCGACGAATCGCGTCACGGCCGCCCGCGCGACGGAGCGACGCCGTACTGGTACGTCGCGGTCCGCGGGGAGCCGGTGTTCGAGCTGTCGAAAGCGCTGCCGCACGGCCTCGCGGTGATGATCTGGAGCGATGCCGCGAAGGCCGAGGCGGCGGCCACGGCGCGCAAGGGCATCGAGACGTCCGAGCTGTCGGTCGAGCGGATCCACGACCTCGGATCGTTCCTCGTCGCGTGCCGCAACGACGGCTTCGCCGGCGCGACGCTCGACGATCGCGACCCCGTGTTCTTCTGCCTCGACGAGAACGAGGAGCCGCGACATCTGCGCCTCGCCGTCGACGACAAGGGCAAGCTGACGCAGCGCCTGCTCGCGGCCGACGGTTCGTGGGACGCGTGGGACGGCGACGAGGACTTGAACCCCGAGGTCGACGTCGAATCCGCCGACGAACACATGGTCGCGCGCGTGGGCGACGTCCCGTGGCTCGGGTTCTTCGAACACACGCCGCTGTACGCGCTGGCCCGCAAGGGGGCCCAGAGCGCGATCCACGTCGAGCATCCGGAAGCCGACGACGACACCGCGACCGCGTTCTGCCCGATCTTCCAGGAGGTCGAACTGGCCGAGGACTATGCGCGCGAACACGGCCGGCGCGGCCTCGAACCGCTGCGGATCGAGGACCTCGGCGCGCTCGCATCGGACATGAGCCGGCGCGGCGCGACGCTGCGACTGCATCCCGACTCGCATCGCGCGCGCAGCGCGACGCTGTGGTGGTCGGACGGAGCGATCGTGCTCGATTCGTTCTCCGGCCTGTGGAAGAGCGCCGAACACGGCGCATTCGAGAAGACCTGATGGCGGCGTCGCCCGGCGCGAGACGTGTCGTCGGTTTGGCGCTGATCGTCGCGGCGATCGTCGCGACGCCGTTCGCGCTGCGCATCGGCGCGGTCGACCCGGCGGCGACGAAGGGCCCACGGCTCGCACCGATCGATCTGCTCGAGCGCCTGCCGTTCGCGCAGGTCGAGACCGAGACGCGGCGCATCGACTTCGGCAGCGCCGCCGGCAAGCGCCACTACGACGAACCCGATCCGCGACGCCACGCGGCGGCGAGCGGGTTCTTGTCGATGTTCGAGGACGACGACGCGCGCCGTTGCGGCGTCGCGATCGGCGAGCGCGTCGAGGTCCGCTTCGTGCTGTTCGCCGAGCGCCCGGTGCAGGTCGCGCTCGAAGCGACCGGCCTGCCGGCCGAAGAAGCGTCGCAGACGATGACGGTCCACCTGAACGACGACGCCGCGGCGATCGCGCGGATCACGCTGCCCGCGTCGCCGACGCTCGCGACGACCGAGTTCACGCTGCCCGAGAACAAGCTGCGTCGCGGGACGAACCGCCTCGCGTTCCGGTTCGCGAAGACGGTCCGCCGCACGTTCGGCGACGGCGAGCCGTTCCGCTACCCGATGGCGGCGGTCTTCCGGTCGCTGCGGTTCAAGCTCGACGACGGCGCGACGGCGGCGACGGTCGCGCCGGGCGACGTCCGCGTCGACACGTTCCCGAGCGCCGACGGCAAGCGACTGCAGCGCGCGTTCGTGTTCGACGAAGGCTCGCGGGTCAGCGTGCCGCTGCGGTTGCCGGCCGGCAGACCGATGTTGCGGGCCAGCGTCTTCGTGCATCCGGACGACCGCTCGCCGCAACGCGACGTGCCGTTCCGCATGCGGATCGTCACCGCGGACGGCGCGAAGGACCTGATCGAACAGTGCCAACTCGATGCCCGCGGCACCGCGGAGATGCGCGTCCCGATCGACATCGACCGCGACGTCTCGCTGTTCCGTGATCTGGTCGTGTCGATCCAGTTCGAGTCGACGCCGCGCCCGATCCCGCAGCGACCGCTGCGCATCGTCGTCGCCGATCCGAGGATCGAGGACGGTGTGCCGCAGCCCGCGCCCGAGCCGGCGACCGCCGCGACCGCGGCGCTGCGCTCCGCGTGCGCCGGGAAGAACGTCGTGCTGATCACGCTCGACGCCGCGGGCGCCGAGCACTTCACCGCGTACGGCGACCGCACCGAGATCGCGCCGAACGTCGATCTGTTGGCACGGGACGGCGTCGTCTTCGAGGACACGTTCGCGCCGGCGTCGTACACGCTGCCGTCGATCGCGTCGCTGTTCTCCGGGCTCTATCCGCAGACGCACGGAGTCGTCGACACGTCGAAGCGGCTCGCGGACGGAGCGACGACGCTGGCGTCGGAACTCGCCAAGCGCGGGTACGCGACGATCGGACTCGTCACGAACCCGAACGCCGGCGCCGCGTACGGACTCCATCAGGGATTCCAGGTCTACGACGAGTTGAACCGCGACGCGCGACTGTGGAAGGAAGGCATCGCGGCGACCGAACTCGCGCCTCGCCTCGACGCGTACGTCCGAGCGGGCAAGGTCAAGGGCCCGTTCTTCCTCTACGTCCACGTGTTCCAGCCGCATGCGCCGTATCGCCCGCCGGAGCCGTTCCTGACCACGACGCCGCCGCCCCCCGCCGACGGGACGCGCGCTCGGATCGATGCGTTCCGCCTGCACCAGGACGACGACTGGACCGACGCGGACTTCGGACGACTGCGCGACCTCTACCGCGCGAACCTGCGCTACGCCGACTCGGGCGTCCGCGCGGTGCTCGACGTGCTGCGCGCCGCGGATCTGCTCGACGACACGCTCGTCGCGGTGGTCGGCGATCACGGCGAAGCGTTCGGCGAACACGGCACGCTCGAGCACGGCGACACGGTGTTCGCGGAGGAAGTCCGCGTCCCGTTCATCCTGCGCCTGCCGGATTCCGTCGGCCTGAAACCGATGCGCGTCGCGGGCCCCCATTCGCTCGTCGACGTCGCTCCGACGCTGCTCGGACTGGTGGCGCCGACCGACGGCGCCTCGCGCTTCGACGGCCTCGATCGCACGCCGAACATCGCCGGCGCCAGCGGGCCGGAGCGCCCCGTGTTCCAGCGATCGCTCGGCGACCGGCCGCAGTTGGCGATCCGAGCGCTCGGGCACACGTACATCGCCGATCTCCGGACGCGCGCCGAGTCGGTGTTCAAGCTGAAGCACGATCCGGGCGAGGACAGCGCGATGCGCGACGCGGACGTGATCCGCGAATTCCTGCGCGCGGAACTCGACGCGTTCCTCGGCAGTCGCGCGCACGTCGCGGCGCCCGCGTCGACGGCGGACGACGCCGTCCGCCAAGCCAGCGAGATCGGCTACGCCGGCACGTCGCCGTCGGCGACGTCGAACGGCCCGCCGAAGAGCCCGCTCGCTCGCCGCCAACTCACGCTGCCCGAAAAGCCCTGACGGCGGCGTTCTTCCCGGCCGAACGCGCAAGGTGTCCGAGGCGGCTGGCGCCAGAGGATTCAGCCCGACTGCGACAGCACGCAGCGACCGGCCGCGGATCCGAGCAACGCGTGAATCGCGTCGAGGAAGCCGGGGAACGACTTCGTCACCGCTTCGAAGCCGTGGATCCGACTCGTCCCCGGCGCCGCGAGCGCCAACGCGACCGCGAGGAACGCGATGCGATGGTCCGCGCAAGCGTCGACGTCCGCCGCGCGCAGGCGCGCCGGGCCGTGGACGATCATTCGATCCGGGCCGGTCTCGACGTCGGCGCCGAACGCGCGCAGCGTCGCGGCGGTCGTCTCGATGCGATCGGATTCCTTGACGCGGAGTTCCGCGATGCCGTCGAACCGCGATGTCCCCGGCGCCAGCGCCGCGACTCCCGCGAGCTGCGGGATCTCGTCGACGAGTCGCGGCACGTCCTCGGCCGTGACGACGATCGGCCGACTCGGCGATCCGCCGCAGGTCAGCGTTCCGCGCGGTTCCTGCGCCTGCTCGGT
>JAEUIB010000863.1 GCA_016795255.1 Planctomycetota bacterium | reverse complement strand
AAGAACGCGCCGGTGTACCAGACCGTGATCGACGTGCCCGAAGCCGAGCGCGTCTGCAAGAACGGTCACGCGATGACGCCATTTGACGAAACCATCACGAGAGAGCTCGAGCGACTCGAGCTGACCGTGATCCACGAGATCGTGCGCAAGAAGTACGCGTGCAAGACTTGCGAGGAAGGCGTCTGCATCGCGGCGATGCCGCCGCGCGTGCTCGACAAGAGCATCCTCGGCCCCGGCTTCTTGTCGTGGATCCTGACCGAACGCTTCCAGAACCACATGCCGTACAACCGGCTCGAGAAGAAGCTGCGCGCCGAAGGCTGCCAGCTTTCGCGCTCGACGATGTGCGAGACGGTCGCGAAGCTTTCCGACCTGCTGCTGCCGATCACGCAGCAGATGCACCGCGAACTGGTGAAGTCGCCCGTCGTGCATCTCGACGACACGCGCGTGATCATTCAGCAGTCAGAAGGCGGTGGATCGAGCACGGGATACGTGTGGACCTACTGCGATCACGAGGGCCGCGTCCTCTTCGACTTCACCAAGTCGAGAACTCGCGATGGCCCGCTGCGGATGCTCGGGAACTACGCGGGATACGTGCACGCCGATGCGTACTCAGGTCATGACATCCTCTTCGTGCCAGGCGGCGCGAAGGAAGTGGCGTGCTTTGCCCACGCCAGGCGCCGCTTCGTCGAAGCAGGACTCACTGATCCGCTCGCGCTCGAAGGCGTGCGTCTGATCGGCGAGCTCTACGGCGTCGAGCGCCGAGCCAAGGAGGCCGGCATCGTCGGCGACGAATTGCGCGACCTGCGTCAGCGTGAGTCGAAGCCGCTGCTCGACAACCTGCTCGACTGGCTCACGGTCACCGCGCTGAAGGTCTTGCCGAAAAGCCCGACCGGTCAGGCGACCGGCTACGCAAAGAATCAGTGGGCCGCGCTAGGCCGTTACATCGAGAGCGGCGATCTCGAGATCGACAACAACCGCGCCGAGCGCAACCTGCGCACGATCGCTGTCGGTAGGAAGAATTGGACCTTCGTAGGGAATGAGACCTTCGGCGAGAAGGCCGCGGTCATCTACTCGCTGGTCGCGAGCTGCCGTGAGATCGGCGTCGAGCCGAGGGTCTACCTCTGGGACGTCCTGCAACGGATCGGCTCGGAGAGCGACGTCGCGAAGCTGACGCCGCACGGCTGGAGGCTGCACTTCGGAGATCAGGCGACCGCGGCGTGGGGAAGATTCGTCGCGAAGCTCGCGACGGCGACGGTGCCCGTCAGCACGATCTGAATCGGCCGGGCTCGGCGAGGAGCCAGCGGCGCGGCGTCACGTGCACTTTGCCGAACGCGTACCTTGTGTCAGCGTCGCTTCCAAGCTCTGCGTATCGCTGCGGTTTCCCGGGTGGATCGTCGCCGCGATCACGATCTCGTTCTCGAGGTCGATCGCGTGTTCGGCCTTGTAGGACAGGTGCGTCCTGCCGTCCTTCATCTTCATGACGCGGCTGTCCGGGTCGGTCTTCGATTCCCACTCGTCGTTGGATGTCTTCTTGCCGCCGCGATCGCGATCGAAGCGGCGCAGATCGTCGTCCGACGGGTCTTCGATCCCCGCCTCCTTGGCCAACTTCCGCAAGTACGTCTTGTAGTCGTCGCCGGTGTCCTTGCGCACGATCGACTTCATCGCCGCGTTGGCGTCGAGCAACGTCGCGTCGACGGCGATCGTTTTGACCTGCAGTAACTTCTTCTCGCGCGCGATCCCCAGCACCAGCGCGAACACCGATTCATGTACCTCACTCGACAAGCGCTGGCGGATGATGGTCAGGCTTGAGTGATCGGGAGACTTGCCGGTCAGACCGATCCCGAGGAAGTCGCGAATCGCAAAGCTGTCGGCGCAGCGCCAGGCGATTCCGCGCTGCGAATCGATGCCTTCGAAGTAACCGACGAACAGCATGCGGAAATACACACCGGGCGGAATCGACGGCCGGCCGCGCTGGTCGGCATAGAACGGCTCGCACATCGCTTCGACCTTGCGGTCGAACCCCGACTCCTCGAGCAACCGGTTCAACGCGCCGTAGAACGGGTGGCCGGCTGACCGCGGCAGGTCAGCTGTCGCTACGAAGAGCTTCCCTGTCGTCTTGCTTTTGCGTCCGAGTGCCATCGGCTGTCTCCTCGAGATACAAATCGGTGCACTCGACTCACGTCCGCATCGAAGAATCCGGCAGGAGCGACTTTTTCAACGGGCTGCTAGCCCAGCCTCCGCAGTTTGAAAACGGCAGCCCTTGCTCCATCAGGACTTGCGGCGATTCGGGCTGAAAAGTTGGCACTACATCTGCGCGCTTGGCAAAGCAGCTCGCATCTGCAGCCGGCGGGGTAGCTGGATGCCGAGACGCTCGAGCAGGATGGCCTGAGCGGGCTCGGGCTTCACGACGCAGCGCACGCGGACGTTCTGGCCGTGGGTAGTCGGGAGCACGACGTCGGCGCTCTGAATTTCGCGCAGCTCATCGAGGATCATCCGCGGACTGTTGCCGAGGCCGGCGCGTTGTTGCCACAGCTCGAGTGTCTTCCACATCGCGTAAGCGATGAAGCAGATGAAGATGTGCGCCTTGGTTCGATCCTCGCGGTGATGCCAGACCGGGCGAATCGATAGCTGGCTCTTGTGCGATCGAAACGCGTTCTCGGCGTCGGTGAGTTGGATGTAGGTGCGCCACAGCTCGTCGTGCGTCCAGTCCGCGATGTTGGTGCGCAGCAAGTAGCAGCCGGCCATCGTCTCGCGCGACGACTTCCATGTCGGCCGTTCGTCGGGGACGAGGCGTAGTCCCGCGGGAGTCTCCGGAGCTTCTTCGGTGCGCAGGTCGTACTTGGCCGACGCGCGGAAGTTGCTCGCGAGCATGCGCCCGAGTTGTCGATCGATCTGCGCCCGATCGAGCGGCCGCTTTGCTTTCGCGATCCGCCGCTTCAGTGAGTCGAGCCTCGCTTCGAGCTGCGCCTCGAATCGATCCAGGATCGCCAGGTCTTTGTCGCGTCGTTGCGCGGAGCGACAAAGGATGAAGGTCTCCTCGCCGTTCTCCGTCGGGCACAGCTTCACTTCGACGTCTTCGCGGATGTGCGTCCACTCGCGCTCGTCGGCGATCTTCGCTTCGTGACGTTTGAGGTCGGCCTTCGAAGCTCCGATCAGGTATCGCCGGCCGCCTTCGCTCAGGAATCGCACGTTCTCCGCGCTTGCCATTCCTCGATCCATGACCCACACCCGCTTGGCCATGCCGAAGCGCGCCTCCATCGTCGTGACGATCTCCTTCACCGTCGTCACGTCCACGCGATTGCCGTCGAAGACTTCGTACGCGAGCGGCACGCCGCCACGCGCGACGACAAGCGCGACGCACACTCGCTTGCAGTCGGGTCGATGGTCGCGGCTGTAGCCGCGCTTGGCTTGGGGGTTGCACTCAGCGAGACCTTCGAAGTACGTCGAAGTCACGTCGTAGAGCAGGATGTCGTAATCCAGATCGAACAGCGTGCCGAGCCGCTCGCGCAGATGCTTCTCCACCGCTTC
>JAEUIB010000850.1 GCA_016795255.1 Planctomycetota bacterium | reverse complement strand
CGGCGCGAGTGGTCGAGTTCTTGCAGCGAGCTCGGCCTGCCCTCCATGGATTCCCGCAGCCGTTCGGCGTCGTCGATCAACTCGAGCAGCGTGCGATACCCGGCGTGCTCGATCCCGAGCACGTTCGCGAGTTGGGGCAGGTGGATCTCGAAGATCGACCGCCACGTGCGCGGGTGGACGGGCAGTCTCGTCCCGCGGTAGACGACTTCGAAGCCGGGACCGCCGAACTCGACTCGGATCAAGCGCCGCGCGAGCGCGTCGCGCAGCGACTCGTGCAACAACGGCAGCACGACGCGCCCGGCCGGCCCGGGGATCGAGCGTTCCCAGTCGACGTCGAACCACATCGCGAACGGTGATCGACTGCCGGCCTCGAGGACGTCGCGGAAGTACGGGTTCTCGGGCGATGCGGCCATGTGGTTCGGCACGAGGTCGAGCACGATGCCGAGACCGAGATCGCGCGCCGCGATCGCGAACGCGTCGAACGCCTTGGTCCCGCCGAACTCGGCGCGGATCCGCGTCGGATCGGTGACGTCGTAGCCGTGTTCGCTGCCGCGCCGCGCTTCGAACACCGGCGACAGATAGACGTGCGAGATCCCGAGGTCGCGGAGGTACGGCAGCAACCGCTGGGCTTCCGCGAACCGGAAGTGCGGCGTCAACTGCAGCCGGTACGTCGCGATCCTGCGCCGCGTCATGGCCGGATCCGCAGCCGCGCGCACAGCGCTTCGAACGCGGTCGACCACGCGCGAGCCGACTCGTCACCGGCCGCCGCTCGCGCACGCTGCGTCGCACGTTCGCCGGCGCCGACGCGGAACACGATCTCCTGGACCGCCGCGACGTCGACACCGAACGGCGCCTCGAGTGCGACGTCGAGCACCCGCGCGAGGCGCGCCAACCCGACGCCGTCGTCGGGCCGAGCCGCGAACGCGCGCGCGGCGCGACGCAGCAGGTTCTCCAAGCGCGCGGCATGGACGTCCGCCGCGGCGTCCTTGCGCTCGCGCTTCGCTTCGACGAAGCAGCGGGCGAGGTGATCCAGATCCGGCTCGGGCACGGACAGCGCCTGATCGAGCTCGCGCTGCAGGGCGAACCGCATCGCGGGTTCGAGTTCCGCGGGCAACGGCTCGCCGACGTCGTCGAGGAACCGCACGAGCGGCGCGGCCGACTCGAGGATGCGGCGATACGCGGCGTCGACGTCGGTCAGCGTGGCGCGCAGCACGTGGCGCAACACGCGCGTGCGTTCGTCGTGCCACAGCGTTCCGAGGGTTCGCGCTCCCTTGCGCGTCGTCGCGTCGATCGCCGCCGCGAGTCGGACCGGTTCCCCGCGATGCAGTGCGGCGACGAGGTCGCGCGCCCAGCCGTCGAACTCGGCCTGGCCGGTCGCGGGACGCGCTGCTGCGACCAGCGCGATCTCGCCGAGGTGCGCGGCGACGGCGTCGAAGCTGCCGCGCTCGCCGGTCAGCGTCGACCGCACGTCGACGCGGGCGACGACGAGGCTGCTGCGGCCGTGCTGTTCGCGGCGCGCGACGGAGCTCGACACGGCGTACGCGTACAACGCTTCGTCCGCGGCCGCGGGCTGGAACAGTCGCGACACCGCGACGTGCGCCGCCACGTCGTCGAGATCGACGCGGCGCGGTGCGACCTCCTCGACGAAGATCCGCCGGCCGTCGCCGCGTTGCGGCACGTTGCTGCGCGCGCGCTCGAGCACCGCGAGGAAGCTGCGTTCGATCGCGTCGATCTCGGTCGGCGCGAACCCTCGCGCGAGCTGCAACGCGCGATCCGCGTGCGCGAGCACCTGCTGCGTCTCGATCCCCGCGAGGTCGTCGAAGAACCAACCGCAGCTCGTGTACATCGCCATCGCCTGGCGCTGCATCTCCATCAGCCGCAGCCCGGCGACGCGAGCGTCCGGATCGCGCGGGTGCAGCCCGTGGCGATCGAAGAAGCGGTCGAGCGCGACCGTCGACCGATCGAGCACCACGTCGACGTACGCGTTGCGCGCGGCCCACGGGTCGCGGAAGACGTGCGCGCCTTCGCGCTCGAACGTCGGCCTCACGCCGTCGCGCACGACGTCGAGCGCTTCGCGCAGATGCGATCGCCACACCTGATCGAACGGACCGCTCGGCCCACGCGTGCCGAAGTTGCATCCGCAGTCGGTGCTCCAGCGTCCGACGCCGTGCGCGCAGCTCCACGCGCTCGGCTCGAACCACTCGATCTCGTGCTGCGGCGGAGCGACCGTCAGGTACTCGCCGTAATTCGTCAGCTTCACGTCGGCGCGCGCTTCGACGCGATCGAGCGCGAACGCGAGCGCCATCTCGCCGAATCGGTGGTGGTGCCCGTACGTCTCACCGTCGGTCGCGATGTGGACGAGCTGCGGCGCGCTCGCCGGCGCACTCGCGTCGAACGCACCGAGCAGCCGCTCGGCGAAGCGCGCGCCGTCGTCGAGCATGCGCTCGAACGCGACCGCCTGCGACAGCGCCGCGTGGTACGCGAACACCGCGATCGAACGCCCCGACGGCAATCGCGCGAGGTACGCGCGCTTCGCGTCGATGCGCCCCCCGGAAACGTCGGTCCACGGCCCGCTGCCGATCGGTCGCACGCGCCGGACCTGGCTCGGCGCGACCAGCGTGAAGCGGATTCCGCGTTCGGCCATCGCCTCGAGCGACGGCGTGTCGATCGCCGTCTCGGGCAACCACATGCCTTCGGGCGCACGACCGAACCGATGGCGGAAGTCGGCGATGCCCCACTCGATCTGCGTCACGCGATCGCGGTCGTTGCACAGCGGCAGGATCGAGTGGTTGTAGGACTGCGCGATCGCTCCGCCGTGGCCGCCGCACCGCTCGCGGCTCTTGCGGTCGGCGTCGAGGATCGCGACGTAGGTCTCGGGGCGCTCGCGCTCGAGCCACGTCAGCAGCGTCGGTCCGAAGTTGAAGCTCATGCGCGCGTAGTTGCACGACAGCCGCGCGATGAACCCGTCCTTGTCGAGCACGCGCGCGGCCGCGTTCGGCGCGTAGCACTCGGCCCAGATCTTCTCGTTCCAGTCGTGCCAGGGCCGCGCGCCGGGTTGCGTCAGGACGGCGTCGAGGCCCGGACTCTCGCGCGGCGGCTGGTAGAAGTGGCCGTGGATGCAGAGGTGGCGCGCCATGGCCGCAGCTCAGTCGGCCCGGGTCGGCGACGGCTCGCCGTCGGTCGGTTTGCGCTTCGACTTCGCCGGCTTCTTCGACTTCACGACGGAGTCCGCCGCGGGTGCGGGATTCGCCGGCGGCTCGGGCGCACGTTCGTGGACGAGGAAGATCGCGCCGAGCGGCGGCAGGTCGATTGTGAAC
>JAEUIB010000855.1 GCA_016795255.1 Planctomycetota bacterium | reverse complement strand
CGCGGGACTGAAACCGTCCGAGCTCGCGTTCGACGCCGGCACGATCTACGTCGAGCCTCTCAGCGTCGCCGTGTTGCCCGCACTCGGCGCGGGAGGTCGACTCGAATTGCCGGTCCGCATCGACGCGAATCCGGCACTGGACGGCATGCCCGTGTTCTTCCAAGCGGCGTTCCTCGATCCGATCACGCCGGGCAAGTTCCACATGGCGACGACGAACGGGCTGCTCTGGACGCTCGGGGACTGACGGTGGGCAGCTAGCGAAGGGGTCGAGCTAGCGAAGGGGTCAGCCCCCGTGCGTCTTCGCACGGGGGCTGACCCCTCCTTGTCGTGTGTGCGATGCGCGTACGATCGCGCGCCATGAACTTCCGCCCACTTCGGTTCAGCGTCGTCGCGCTCGTGTTCGGTGCCTGCGCCTCCGATCCGTCCGGGTTCGTCCCGGACCTCAGTTACCGCCACGGCGCGATCGATCGCATCCTCGTCGCCGAGGACGCGCGCGACTCCGCCGACCCCGTACTGCTCGAGTCGCTGAAGCACGAGGACCCGGTGCTGCGCCGCTACGCGGTGCGCGCGCTCGGGCGGATCGGGGATGCCGACGCGATCGGTCGCCTCGCGCGCCTCGCGGAGCGCGATCCCGACCTCGACGTGCGCGTCGAAGCGGTGCGAGCGATCGGCCTGTGCGCGCATCCGAAAGTCGTCGACGTCGTCGATCCGTACCTGACCGCGCAGGAGCCGCGGCTGCGCGTCGCCGCGTCGCGAGCCCTGGGGCTGTCGCGCGACGAGCGAGCACTCGGCCCGCTGCTGTCGGTGCTCGCCGATCCCGACGCGGACGTGCGCGGCACCGCGGCGCTCGGCATCGCGCGCCTCGCGCTGGCCCGCGACGATCGGTTGTTCGGCCGCAGCGTCGGGCGGTTCCTCGTGCTCGCGGACCGCATGACGAACGACGTCGACCCGACCGTGCGGTGGCGCGCGACGTACGCGGCGGGAGTCCTCGCGCAACCCGAGTTCAAAGCGTCGCTGCTGACCGCGTCCGCCGACGTCGATCCGATCGTGCGCGCGTTCGCGTGCGTAGGTCTCGCCGCGTTGCCGCCCGACGATGCGACGCGCGCGCGGCTCATCGCAGCGCTGTCGGACACGTCGTGGTTCGTCGCCGTCGAAGCGGCGAAGGCACTCGGTAAGGACCCGACACCTCAGTCCCTGCAAGCTCTCGCCGCGATCGTCGGCGGCAGCGGCAGCGCCGGACATCCGTCGTTCCACGTCCGCGCGGCCGCCGTCGAAGCGATCGGCGGATTCGGCGCCGTGGCCGGAGCGGCCGACGTCGTGCGCCGCGCCTTCGCCGATCCGGCCGAATCGGTGCGCAGCCGCGCGCTGGAGCCCTTCGCGCGACTGGCGCCGCCGGACGTCGCGATCGACACGTTCCTCGCGACGCTCGAAGGACGCTCGCCGTTGCCGCCGACGATCTACGTCCGCGCGCGCCTCGCCGCTGCGGCGGCGGCCGTGCCCGAGCAGCGTGGACTCGACGTCGTCGAAGCGCTGCTCGACGATCCCGACGTCGCGGTGCGCACCGCGGCGATCGCCGCGACCGCGCGGATGACCGCGTCGGCGCCTCGCTTCGTCGCGCCGTTGCGGACGGCGCTCGCGGCGAACGACGTCGCGCTGCGCGAGTCCGCGTCCGTCGCGGCCGAAGCGCTCGGCCTCGTCGAACTCGTGCCCGACCTCACGCGCGCGATCGAGCAGTCGCCGGGCGCCGACTTCGTCGAGGCGCGACTCGCGGGACTGAAAGCGCTCGCCGCGCTGGCCGGCAACGACGCATTGCCCGCGTTGCGCGCGGCGCTGACCGATCCCGAACTCGCGGTGCGCCAAGGCGCCAGCGACGCGATCGCGCGCCTCGGCGGCGAGATCCCGCGCGTGCCGCCGCGCGAGGCGCCGCTGCGCGCCGCGACGCCGCGAGCCGGCGTCGACTTCCTCGGCACGGACGCGTTGCCGCGCGTGACGCTGACGACGAACAAGGGCGTGTTCGAACTCGAACTGCTGATCGACGACGCGCCGACGCATTGCGCGATCTTCCTCGAGCGCGTGCGCGCGGGCTTCTACGACGGCCTGACGTTCCACCGCATGGAGCCCGGCTTCGTGATCCAGGGACTCGATCCGCGCGGCGACGGCTACGGCACCGGCGGTCGTTCGTTGCGCGACGAGCTGAACGCCGAGCGCTACGAGCGCGGCACCGTCGGCATGCCGAACGCCGGCGCCGACACGGGCGGTTGCCAGATCTTCGTCACGTTTCGGCCGCAGCCGCGGCTCGACGATCGCTACACGATCTTCGCGCGCGTCGTGTCGGGCATGGACGTCGTCGAATCGCTCGACGTCGGCGACCGCGTCGACACGGCGCGCTGACGGCGCGCCGTCGTCGCGTCAGGCGTCCGCTTCGGCCGCGAGCGCGAACACCGCGCGCAACAGGCTCGCGCGCGCGGACGGCCAACCGACGCGACATGCGATCGTCAGCAGCGTCAGCGTCCCCAACAACAACTGCGGGCGATCCGGCACCGCCAGCCGCACCGCGGCGCGCACGATGCATCGCTTCACGCGATCGGCGCCCTCTTCGTCGAACAGCAGCGTTCGCGCGGCGGCGAGCGCGGGCTCGAGATGGTTGCAGCACAGCGCCGTGAGCAGAGCTTCTTCGGCGCGCTCGCGTTCGCGCGGCGTCGGCTTCGGACCTTCGCCGAGCCCGTTCGCGAGACCCTCGACGAGCGGCACTCCGCTCGCGCGCTTCACGAGCCGCTGCGCGACGACGATCAACGCGTCGCGCCGCTTGGCCTCGGGGATCAGCTTCAGCACTTCGCGCACCGCATCCGCGAGCAGCAGGGTTTCGAAGCGCTCGCCGGCGTTCTCCTCGGCGCGCACGACCAGCACCGTCATGACTTCGTCGTGGCGTTCGAGTCGGCACAGCGCGTCGATCGCCGCATACGCCGATGCCCCGTTGAACTCGCGCAGCGCGGTCAGCAGTTGGCCGGCGCTCGTCGCGCCCGGCAGTGGGCTCGGTGTCGGGATCGGTGCGTCGGGGTCGCTCTCGCGCGACAGGCGATCGCGCTCGATCAGCGTGCGTGCCGCTTGCGCCGCGACGAGCATGCGTTCGGTACGGCCGCCGCGCTCGATCGCGTGCAGGAACGCGTTGACGTAGACCAGTCCGTTGCCGTGGCTGCCGATGTGGTGCAGCGCCCAATCGAGCAGTTGCGCGCGCACCGCGCCTTCGCGCCGCCGATCCTCGAGCGCGAGCAGCAGCGTCGCGACGTCGGCCAGCTTGCCTTGGTCGATCAGCTCCGCGAGCGGGCGCTCGGGGACCTCGGTCTTCCACTCGAGCGAACCGTTGCTGGTCTTCGGCGTCTCCGCGAGGAACGTCACGACGCCGCGCACCGCGACGTCGAGCACGCCGAGGCGCGCGAGCTCGTGATGCACGCGCTCGAGTGCGTAGACGACGAACAGCCCGGACGACGTGTCGAACGGACCGTCGAGGTGATGGCACGCCGCGAAGTAGAGGCCCGCGAGCACCTCATGCACGAGATTGCCGCGCTCGAGAAGCTCTTCGGCTTCCTGGCGGGCTTCGACGAGGCGCGACGCCAAGATGGCGTCCCGGAGGCGATCCATGCGGGGGAGCTCCGTCGCTGGGAGCGCCCAGAAGTACCGCTATGCCGCGTCGGTTTGAAGGCGCGGAGTGGGCTTTTTACGCAGGATCGGCCGGATTCGCGGGTGCCGGCTGCGCCGACAAGGCCGCCAGGGCGACCTCCGGCCGCGAAGCATCCAGACCGGTCACGAACGCGCCATTCGGCCAGGCGCACCCGTACGGCCCCGTCGCGCATTGACCGAAGCAGCTCACGGGAGCGACGCGCGTCGGGCCGTGCTGGCCGCGCTCGATCAGCAGATCCCGCAGGCCGCGCACGAGGGTCCTGCCGCCGCGTTCGCCGCAGTTCGGGCCGGTGCAAATCATCAGGTAGGACGGGGATTCCACGGGCATGAGGGTGGTTTCGGGGATCGGAGGTCGCGGAGTTTAGGGAATACCGCACGCGTGGGGGGTGGGCGGGCGGGCGGATGCAGGGACGCGAGGGACGCGAGGGATGCGAGGGATGCGAGGGACGGTTGGGATCGCCGGATCCGGGATTCCTTTCGAGCACTCGTGACGTCGTGGTTGCGAAAACCTCGAGAACTCTCGCAACGATGGCTCTGGCTTGGCGTTCTGTTCCGCGCACCTGCTTCCCGGGGTCCCCTCATGTTTGCGTTCGCTGCTTGGGTTCGGGTCGTCGCGCTTTCGATCTCGGCCGTTGGGGCGCTGCTGTTGCCTACGCCGCGCGCGGCTGCAGCTGACGAGCTTCCGCCCGAGGATCCCCTGATCGTCACGTTGCCCGACGGCTGGCAGCGTGAATGCGTCGTCACTCACTTCTCTCGGCGCTGGAGCTTCGCGCCCGGACCGCTCGGGGATCCCGACGAGGAATTCTCGTCGGAATCCGGCGGATTCGAGTCCGAGCACCTCTCGATCGCGCTCGACACTCCGCGAAAGGACTTCGCGTCCATCAGCGGCAGCGCGCTCGCCGACGCGTTGTTCGAGCTCGCTCGCTCGAGTTACGCAGAAAAGGGAGTCGAATGCGAACTCGGAACCGTCGCCCCGGCGAACGCGCTCGGCTTGTATGGATTCGCGGCCACGCTGACCGCCAAGGACGGCAGCACGAACGAACTGTTCTCCGCCGAGTTGGGGGAG
>JAEUIB010000797.1 GCA_016795255.1 Planctomycetota bacterium | reverse complement strand
GCTGATCCAGTACCCCACCACCGACGGCGCGCTCGTCGACTGGTCGGCGTTCTCGAAGAAGGTCCACGACGCCGGCGCGCTGCTGTGCGTCGCGACCGATCTGCTCGCGCTGACGATCCTGAAGCCGCCGTCGACGTTCGGCGCGGACATCGTCGTCGGCAACTCGCAGCGCTTCGGCGTGCCCCTGTTCTACGGCGGACCGCACGCGGGCTTCATGGCGGCGAAGCTCGGCTTCGAGCGCAAGATGCCGGGCCGCATCGTCGGCGTCTCGAAGGACAGCAACGGCGAGCCGGCGCTGCGCCTCGCGCTGCAGACGCGCGAACAGCACATCCGCCGCGATCGCGCGACCAGCAACATCTGCACCGCGCAGGTCCTGCTCGCGGTCACGGCGTCGATGTACGCCGTGTACCACGGGCCGGACGGACTGAAGAACATCGGCACGCGCGTGCATCGCGCGGCGCGCGTGCTGGCGGACGACCTCGTCCAGCTCGGCTGCAAGCTCGTCCACGCGACGTTCTTCGACACGATCCGCGTGACGCCGCCGGCCGGCAAGGCCGACGCGATCCTCGCGGCGCTCGACGCGAAGAAGATCAACGTGCGCCGCTTCGACAACGGCGACTTCGGCATCGCGCTCGACGAGACCGTGACGGTCTGCGACCTGCTCGACCTGCATGAAGCGTTCGGCGGCAAGGCCGGCTCGTTCGCGCCGGAAGCGGCCGCGGCGAAGCTGGACGGAGCGCCCGCGGCGTTCGCGCGCTCGGGCGAAATCCTGACGCACCCGGTGTTCCGCCGGTTCCACACCGAGCACGAGCTCCTGCGCTACATGAAGCGCCTCGAGTCGCGCGACCTGTCGCTGACGACGTCGATGATCTCGCTCGGCTCCTGCACGATGAAGTTGAACGCGACGGCAGAGATGGCGCCGGTCAGCTTCCCGGGCTTCGCGAACATGCATCCGTTCGCGCCCGTCGCGCAGGCGAAGGGCTACGGCGAGATGATCCGCCGCCTCGAAGGATGGCTGTGCCAGGTCACGGGCTTCGCGGCGTGTTCGATGCAGCCGAACGCGGGCTCGCAGGGCGAGTACGCCGGGCTGCTCGCGATCCGCGGCTACCACCACGCGCGCGGCGAGACGAAGCGCGACGTGTGCTTGATCCCGACGTCGGCGCACGGCACGAACCCGGCGTCGGCCGCGCTCGCGGGCATGCGCATCGTCGCGGTCGCGTGCGACGACAAGGGCAACATCGACGTCGCTGATCTGCGAGCCAAGGCCGCGGCGCACAAGGACACGCTGTCTTGCATCATGGTCACGTACCCGTCGACGCACGGCGTGTTCGAGGAGTCGATCAAGGACATCTGCAAGATCGTCCACGACCACGGCGGCCAGGTGTACCTCGACGGCGCGAACATGAATGCGATGGTCGGCCTGTGCCGGCCGGGCGACATCGGCGGCGACGTCTGTCACTTGAACCTGCACAAGACGTTCTGCATTCCGCACGGCGGCGGCGGTCCGGGCATGGGCCCGATCTGCGTCGCGGCGCACCTCGCGCCGTACCTGCCGGCGCATCCGGTCGTGTCGACCGGCCGCTCGATCGTCGGCGCGGTGTCGGCGGCGCCCTGGGGCAGCCCGGGCATCCTGCCGATCCCGTACGCGTACATCGCGATGATGGGCGCCGAGGGCCTCGCGCACGCGACGAAGACGGCGATCCTGAACGCCAACTACGTCGCGACCCGTCTCGATGCGCACTACCCGGTGCTGTACCGCGGGACTCATGGCCGCATCGCGCACGAGTGCATCGTCGACTTGCGCGACATCACGAAGAAGGCCGGCATCGAGATCGACGACGTCGCGAAGCGCCTGATGGACTACGGCTTCCACGCGCCGACGATGTCGTTCCCGGTCCCCGGCACTCTGATGATCGAACCGACCGAGAGCGAATCGCTGGCCGAGCTCGATCGCTTCTGCGACGCGATGATCGCGATCCGCGAGGAGATCCGCGAGGTCGAGACCGGCAAGGCCGACAAGACGAGCAACGTGCTGAAGGGCGCGCCGCACACCGCGCGCGTCGTCGTCTCCGACGCGTGGGACCGCAAGTATTCACGCGAGAAGGCCGCGTTCCCGGCGCCGTGGACGAAGGAGCACAAGTTCTGGCCGCACGTCGGTCGCGTCGACAACGTCTACGGCGACCGCAACCTGTGCTGCACGTGGAGCCCGGAGATGACGGAGCGCGAGGAGTACCTCGGCGCCTGACGGCGCGAAGCGCTGGCACTGACATGGGAAGTTCGGGCGGTGGGCACAGTGGCTTGCCGATGTACGGTCCTCGGCGCGAACGGCGCGTCGAGGACCGTTCCCGTTCACCGCAACACCACGTCGATCACGCGATCGTCGATCGCACGCGGATCGACGTCGACGATCGTCGGTTCCGCGAACGAGCGCGCCGTGACGCGGATGCGTACCGGGAAGGGCGGCAGCGGGACTTCGAGGGTCATGAAGCCGGCGGCGTCGAGATTGCTGGAAACGACCTGGTCGTCGACGAAGTGACCCGCCGCCGTGAACACCAGGGCTTTCACCCAACGTCCACCGTTCTCACGCGTGCCGGCCTCGCACGGTCCGACGCGCAGGCGCACGCTCTTCTTGAACGCGAACGACACGACGTCCGGCTCCACGCGACCGCTGCGATCGACGAC
>JAEUIB010000793.1 GCA_016795255.1 Planctomycetota bacterium | reverse complement strand
TGAGCCGCGGCCCGAACCCACGCGCGAGGCGCGCCAGCCATCGACCGAGCCGGTACGGCCCGGCTCGATCCTGCGCGCGATGCAAGACAAGCCGCGCGCGACGTTGCCGTCGCTCGACGCTCCCGCCGCCGCGCCGTCCGGCCGCACCGCGACGTCGACGACGCCGGCGACGCACGGCGAGCCGAAGCTCGAGGTCGTCCGCGTCGACGGCCGCGTGCAGAAGATCGTCGCGATCTGCGGCTGCGGCGACCGCATCGTCATCCACTGCGACTACGAACCCTCGGTCCAGAAGGACCCGCCCGGAGGAACGCCATGAAGCGCTCTCTCACGATGTCGTTGGCCTGCCTGCTGACGTTGACCTCGTGCCAATACCTGCGCCTGCCGGAGCCGTATCCGACCGACGACGGACCGGCCGCCGCGCCGGCCTACGGCAACACCGAGCTGTCGCCGCTGCAACAGACCGCCAAGTCGACGCTGCTCGCCGACAACGAACAACTGCGCGATCAGTTGGCGCTGGCGCTCGAGGATCGGCGCAAGCTGACCACCGCGTTGAGCCAGGAGCAGGACGAGCTCGCGCAGTTGCGCCAGCAGTGCAAGGATCGCGAGGACGCGATCGCACAATTGTCCGAGCAGCTCGCGACGACGAAGAAGCAGTTGTCCGAGATGACCGCGGAGCGCGACAAGATGGCGAACGACCGCAAGGCGCTCGCCGAGATGTATGCGCTCGAGAAGAAGCAGCGCCTCGCGTTCGAGAAGGAACTGCTCGAGCGCGAGATCGCCGAACGCACGCACCAGCGGGATCAGCCATGAGGACGATCGCGCTGCTGATGCTGCTCGCCGTCGTGCCGTGCGGCTGCAAGACGCTGAAGCGTGAACTCGGCATCCCGGACCTGTCGCCGGCGCCGCCCGAGCTGCCCGCTCCGTTGGCGTACCGCGACGGCACCGTCGACTTCGCCGCCGTGCGTCGCGTGCTCGCGCTGCCGCTCTACGACGAGTCCGAGCAGGGTGATTCGACGGCGTTGTTGTCGCGGACGCTCGGCGAGGAGCTGTCGCGCTTGCGGCGGTTCGACGTGGTCGTGCCGAACTCGAGCGACGCGAGTCTGAAGTCCGGCGAAGCGCCCCATCGCCTCGGCCAAGTGCCGATCCAGTCGATCATCGAACTCGGCCGGCGCTACTCCGTCGACGCCGTCGTGTTCGGGACGATCTCCGAATACCGCCCGTACGCGCCGCCACGCGTGGCGCTGAAGCTGAGCCTCGTCGACACGCAGACCGGCCGCGTGCTGTGGCAGGTCAACGACTTCATCGACGCGTCCGACGCGCGGACCGCGCATTCGATGCGCCGCTTCTTCGACGGCGTGATCGACGACCAGAACACCGAGTTCGGTGACGAGCTGCTCGTGACGAGCCCCGAGATGTTCGCGCGCTACGCGCTGCGACGCAGCGCCCGCACGCTCCTCGACTGACGTCGGAGGCGGGACCATCCCCGCAGCCCGCCGCGCACGCTTCCCCGGCCGTTGACGGATTCGTCATCGCCCGCCGCGCTCCGGTGCGTCGGCGCTGACGTTTGCGTCACTTCGTGGCGTGGCACGGCGTGTGGACCTACACCCCCTGCAGCCCGGACCTGCAGGAGGTGCCGCCATGACCCTTGGCTCGGTTCGCCCGTCGCGCTCCCGCTGGATGTGGGCTCGTGCGTTCGCGCCCGCGATGTTCACCGTGATGTTCGCCGCGATGCTCGCTGCGCCGGGGTTCGCCCGCGACGACGACGAGAACGACGGCGGCGGCAGCAGCCCTGCGGGCCCGCCGCGCACGCTGGTCCTCGCGTGG
>JAEUIB010000747.1 GCA_016795255.1 Planctomycetota bacterium | reverse complement strand
TTGCCGCGGCTGGCGGCGGCGAGCGATCGACGAGCGCGTGGTGTTCGCCGCGATCGCCGATGCGCGCGATGCGCTGTCGCGCGGAACTCCGGCCGTCCGGTCGCTGGCGCGGCGGTCGTCGGTCGCGCTCGCGATCGCCGGAGAGGCGACGTACGCGGTCAAGGTGTACGACGGCGACGGCGCGCGCCGTTCGCTGCGCGCGCGGTTCTCCGACGGGCGCGCCGGCGCCGCATACCGCGCCGGATTCGCGTTGTCGGTGCGAGCCGTGTCCGCGCCGCCGGTCGTCGCGTGGTTGAAGACGCCGGATCGATCGGTCCTCGTGATGGTCGGCTACGACGACGCGCGAACGCTGTTGTCCGCGTCGTTCGCGTGGCTCGCGTGGCCGCCCGAACGCCGTGAACTCGCCTATCGCGCGGCGGCCGTCGCCATCGCGGCATTGCTGCGGTCGCTGTGGCGGGCGCGGGTGCAGGTGCACGACCTGTCGCCGAAGAACATCCTGCTGCGCGAGCGCGCCGACGCCGTCGTCGCGTCGTTGTGCGACTTCGACGGCATCCGGTTCGGTCGGGCGCCGACGCTCGAGCGCATGATCCGCGGACTCGCGCAAGTGAACGACTGCGCGCCCGGGACTCCAGTGCGAGCGCGGCTGCGCGTGCTCGCGCGGTTGCGTCGCGAGTTCCCCGTGCTGCGGCGCACCGGCGTCGCGTCCGCCGTCCGCCGCACGACGCGCGACCGCGCGGAGAAGTCGCTCTCGTGAACGTCCTGCACGCGTTCTCCAACTGGAAGTGGACCGGCCCCGCGGAGCCGGCGGTGCGGCTCGCGGAAGCGCTGCGGGAGCGCCACGACGTCACGTTCGCGTGCGGGCGATGCCCGTACCCCGATCTCGAGAACTTGGTGCAGCGTCATGCGACCGCGGCCGGACTGCCGGTCCTCACTGATCTGCGGTTGCGCAAACACTTCGATCCGTTGAACGGATGGCGCGACCTGAAGCGGCTGACGACGATCATCGCGGAGCGGCGATTCGACGTCGTCCACACGCATCTGCTGAACGACCACCTGATCGGCGGCGCCGCGGCGCGACGCAGCCGAACCGGAGCGATCGTCGTCCGCTCGCTGTACGGCGGCCGCGACGTGTCGCCGCCGTTGCGCACGCGCTTGGCGCTGTCGAGGCTGACCGACGGCGTGGTCGCCGCGTCGCAAGCCGCGTTCGACGCCGTCGTGCGCACCGGCGCCGTGCCGGACGAGCGCGTGTTCCTCGTGCCCGGCGCGGTCGACGTCCGGCGCTTCGCGCCCGAACGACTCGGCGCGTGGCGCGACGCGGCGCGTGCGGAACTCGGGCTCGCGCCGCATCACGTCGTCGGCGGGATCGTCGCGCGCATCCAACGCCATCGGAAGTTCGAGCTGCTGATCGCCGCGTGCGCGCAGGCGATGGCGCGCGACGACCGCTTGCGCGTCGTCGTCCTCGGCCGCGGCACGCACGCCGAGTCGCTGGTGCATGCGCCGCTGCGCAAGCTCGGGCTCGAGGATCGTGTCCTCGCCGTCGGATACAAGGAAGGCAAGGACTACCTGCGGACGCTCGCCGCGCTCGACTTCGGTTTCTTCCTCGTGCCGGGCAGCGATGGCTCGTGCCGCGCCGCGCGCGAGTTGCTGGCGTCGTCGCTGCCGTTGTTGGTCACGAAGCGCGCGCCGTTGCCGGAGATCGCGGGCGACGGCGAAGCCGGCTTCGTGCTCGACGACGATCCCGCGGCGTTCGCGAACGCGATGCTGACGTTGGCGCGGGAACCCGAGCGTCTCGCCGCATTGCGAGCCGCGGCGCGCGGTCGCGCCGAGTCGCGGTTCTCGCTGCGCCATCAGGCCGAAGAGGTCGCGGCGTGTTACGAACGACTGCGCACGCTCGGGCCGAGGAGGCGCTGATGCGCGTGCTGGTCGCGGCGCCCGCCGACAAGCTCGATGCGTTCACGCGCGCGACGCGAGACGCACTCGGCGCGCGTGACGACGCGAGTTCGGCGTTCGCGCACGACCGCAGTCGGGACCCGACGCTCGATCTGCCGCATCGCGTGTTCGAGGAGCGCCCGGAACTCGTCGTCGTGATCGATCCGCGGCGCGAAGATCCGAGCACGATCGAAGCGCTGCGTCGCTTCGGCGCGCGCGTCGTGATCGTGTTCGACGCGATCGACGAATCCGCCGGACGCTCCGTCGAGGCTCGTCGTCGCTGGATCGCGCACGCGGCCGACGGCGTGCTCGGGCAGGAAGCGTTCGGCGCGTCATGCGCCGTCGATCGCCACGGTCGCGCGGCGCTTCCGTTCACGGTGGCCAGCTTCGGCGGCGCGCTGATCGCCGCGGTCGCGGCGATCCCCACCGATCCCGCGTGATCGCTACGGACGCGCGTGTCTCGCGTGGTCCGTTCAGTGCGCTCGAGTGCCGAGCAGTGCGACGGCCGTGACCTCGACCAACTCCGGATCGCCCGAGCCCTCGGTCGTCTTCGCCTTGACGTTGACGCGGTCGACGGGGAGTTCGAACAGCGTGGACAGCGACGTGCGCAGCGCGGCGCGGTGCGGCGCGATCTTCGGTCGGTCGATCACCAGCACGGCGTCGAGCGACAGGACGCGGAAGCCGGCACGCTTCACGAGGTCCATTGCGACGCGCGCGAGTTCGGTCGAATCGGCGCCGGCGTACCGCGGATCGGTGTCGGGGAACAGCGTTCCGAGGTCGTCCTGTCCCGCCGCTCCGAGCACGGCGTCGATCACCGCGTGCAGCAAGGCGTCGGCGTCCGAATGGCCGAGCAGACCGTTCTCGTGCGCCAGCGTCAGTCCGCCGAGGCGCAGCGGACGATCGGCGGCGCGCCGATGGCGGTCGTACCCGAGTCCGATCCGTGGCTCGCTCACGTCGATCCCTCCGTCCGTCCGCACAGGAATTCCGCGAGCGCGAGGTCGGCCGCGGTCGTGATCTTCAGGTTCGTCGCATCGCCGGCGACGACCGCGACGCGCACGCCGGCGCGCTCGAGCAGTTGCGCCTCGTCGGTCGGCGGCGGTCCGTCGGCGGGCCACTGGGCGTACGCGGCGCGCAGCAACTCGGGCTTCGCCGCCTGCGGCGTCTGCGCGGCCGCGAGCTCCGAGCGATCGACGGTCTCGCGGACGATCCCGTCGCGGACGCGCTTCAGCGTGTCGGCGATCGGGACGGCCGGGATCGCCGCGCCGTGCGCGAGGCCGGCATCGATCACGGCGGACAGCACCGTCGCCGGCAACAACGGCCGGGCCGCGTCGTGGACCAGCACGAGCTGCGCCCGCGGATCGACGGCGTCGAGGCCGTGTCGCACCGAATCGGCTCGTTCCTTGCCGCCGTGGACGCAGCGCAGGTCCGGCCATCGGCCGCCGGACAGGGCCTGCGTGACGTCGGCTTCGTCCTCGGGACGGATGACGACGCGGACCGACATCACGCGCGGATCGGCACACAACGCGTCGACGGATCGCCGCAGGATCGGGCGGCGCGCGAGCGGCAGCAGGACCTTGTTGATCCCGGCGCCGAGGCGGCGGCCGGATCCGGCCGCGACCACGATCGCGGCGACGAACGCGGGCGCATCTCGCTGCGGCAGTGTCATCCGCGGCAGAATACGCCGCGCGTCGCCGATCCGTCACCGGCCGTTCCGAGTTCCGCCGCTCGATCCGTCTCGGCGGCTTCGATCGACGCAGCGGCGTCCGCGGGCCGTGATCCGGGATTCCGCGCGAATCGTGCGCGCGCTGCGACACGGTCGCGTGGATCGACGGACGACCTGCGTACAGTGCGCGCCCCCGAGCGAGGACGGCCATGCGGATCTGCGGGATCGATCCAGGAACGCGAGTCGTCGGCTTCGGCGTCGTCGACGACCTCGGCGGCCGCGTCGCGCTGGTCGAAGCCGGAACCGCCACCGCGCCGGCGTCCAAGCCGCTGGCCGAGCGTCTGGCGAAGATCCGGGATCAACTGAACGCCGTGCTCGTGCGGACGCGCCCGGATGCGGTCGTCGTCGAGCGCGCGTTCTTCGGCGAGAACCCGCAGAGCTTGATCGCGATGGGGGAGGGTCGCGGGATCGCGCTGGTCTGCGCGCACGACAGCGGCGCCGCGTTGTTCGAGTACTCGCCGGCGGAGATCAAGAAGGCGGTCACCGGCAGCGGTGGTGCGACGAAGGCGCGCGTGGCGGCGATGGTGGCCGTGCTGCTCGGGACGAAGCTCGACGCGTTCAAGTCCGACGCGACCGACGCGCTCGCCGCCTCGCTGTGCCATGCGCAGCGCCGGCACCTGATGCGGGCGACGAGCACGAGCGCGGCGTCCCCCGAGATCGAGGCCCTGTTGGCGCGCGCGCAGGGATCACGTCGCCGGCGCGGCCGGGGCCGCTGATCGCGGGACGTCGGTCCGGGACCGAGGCGACACGGCATTCGGCGAGCCGCGGGTGCCACCGCGAACGACCCCCGATCGAACGAAAAAGGGCTCGTCCTGCGGCAGCAGGGCGAGCCCTCATGCGGCTGGTCGCCGCGTCGTAAGGATCATCCAGCCAAGGATTTCGGGAAAAGGGGAAGAAGAAGAAGGAATGGTTGTTTTTTACGTGTTGGCACACAACCCTGGCCGGATGATTTTTCAGAGATCGGGTCGCGCGCTTGGCCGCGCGGGTGAGAGCGAACTCTCGAGCTTCGGTGTAGCCCTCAAGCGTCCGAGCGTCAACTCGGGCTCCAAGAAATCTTCAGACGATTGCAGAAAACATCGAATCGAGCGCCGGCCCGGCGGCGGCCGGTAACGCGCCGGTTCGGGTGTCGGCTCGGTGCGTCGATCTCGGCACGCGCGCCGTCGGAGCGAGTTCGAGCGTCGATCGCGTCGCCGATTCCTTTCGATGTCGACGTTTGCGTCGCGGCGTCGATTGACAGGACGACGGTCGACCGGCATTCTGCTCCGCCTTCATTTCTTGGGGCGGAGTAGCTCAGCGGTTAGAGCAGCGGCTTCATAAGCCGCGTGTCGACGGTTCGATTCCGTCCTCCGCTACCACCCATCACTTCCCATGCCGGACGCGCGCGGGAATCGGATCGGCGAACGCTCGAAGACCGCGATCCTGCGGATGTTCGGGTGGTTCGTTCGGCTGCGCGCTTCGCTCGTCGCGACCGGCGAGTTGCTTCGCGACATCGTCGGGTTGCTCGACTTCCTCGACCTCGCGAACCTCGCCGGCAAGTCGCTGCTGCGCGTCAACGTCAAAGCGATCACGCTCGCGCTGCTGGTGTCGCTCGGCATCAACCGCATCGCGCGCGCGATCGTGGATCGAGACGCCCTCAGCGAAGAAGCCGTGAAGAGCTTCACCGTCGCCTACGCCGCGATCGCGGTCGTCGGCGGCATCCTGCTCGTGCTGACCTCGGTGCTGGTGCGCGGATCGCGGATCGCCGCCGCGCAGGCGTACCACCTGAACCTCACCGAAGTCCGCAAGCGCAACGAGCTCGGTTTCCTCGTGCGAGGGCTGTGGACGGAGGCCTACCAGGAAGAGGCGCGCTTGCTGTTGTCGCTGGACGAGCGACGGCGACGGGAGCGCACCGTACGAGCGCTGCTGGAGAGCGTCCGGGCGATGCCTTGGTGCGGCGTCGAGCCGTGCCCCGGCTCGACGCCGGGTGGCGCGACGATGGATGCGCGGACCGCGTCGGCGTTCCGGGCGATTCGCGACGGCGGTCTGTACCTGACTCGCGTCGGATTCGAGTTCGTCGCCGAGAACGTGCTCAGCAACCCGATCCCGCCGCATCTGTACGTGATCTGGTCCGGCCTCGATTTCGCCCGCGTGGCCGACTACTTCGACGGCGGCTACTTCGACGTTTCGGACGATCGACTCGCGCACCAGATCGCGGCGTCGCCGGTGCTCGCGCGCGCCAAGTCCGCGGTGCGGCTGCCGCTCGGCGTGAGGCTCCGCTACGGCGTCGGCGCCGGCATCCGGCGCTTGTGGTTCGTGCTCGTGACGCGCGCGTTCGCGATCCAGATCGCGAAGCAGGTCGACGCGTTGAACGTCCGCGCGGCGCGGGCGAACGGCACGCCGAGTTCGTACTTCAACGCGCTGCACTTGTTCTGGCCGACGTTCGAATCGGAAGAGGACATCGAGCTGCGCTTCTCCGCCGACATGCTGGTCGCCGTGCGGCAAGCGCGTCAGGTCCTCGTGAAGCGCGTGTTCGGCCGCGACCGCGGCGGCGCGTTCCGCGGCGTCGATCGGATGTTCGTGCCGAACTTCCTGTTCGTCCACGAGCTCCGCAAGCGTTGCGACCCGGACTACATCGACCGACTGGTGCGTTCGAACCTCGCCGACCTGGCGTTCCTTGGCCTGTCACGCGCACGGCTCG
>JAEUIB010000721.1 GCA_016795255.1 Planctomycetota bacterium | reverse complement strand
AGCCGTCCGCCGCGTCGACGACGAGCACGATCAGGTCGGCGCCGTCCAGCGCGTACTGGATCTGGCGCTCGATCTCGTCCTTCAACAACGCGTTGTCGAATTGGCCGATGCCGCCGGTGTCCATCAGGAAGAAGGCGCCGGCCGGCCGTTCGACGCGTGCTTCGACGCGGTCCCGCGTCACGCCCGCGGTCGGGTCGACGATCGCGACGCGACGCCGCAGGATCGCGTTGAAGAGGGACGACTTGCCGACGTTCGGGCGGCCGCAGATGACGACACGGAATGGTTTCACGGCGCACCGAGGAACTTGTGGACCTGCGGGATCACGCGCACGTCGGTGAGGCCGAGCCGAGTCGCTCGATCCGCCAGCGCGGCGAGCGCCGAGAACGTCGTCGCCAACGAACCGTTGCGGCGCGTCTCGGGTTGCACGATGAACGGCACGTCGGGAGCTTCGTCGAGCAACAACCGCACCGCGTCGTCCCACTCCGCTGCGTCCAGTCGGTCGTTGACGACGACCTTGACGTAGACCTCGCGGCGCCGCGCGAGCCGCAGGAAACGCCGATGCGCATCGAGGCTCGGCGCGGTGTGCGCGACCGACGGCAGCTTGAAGTCCATCGACACGATCGCGACCGAGTCGATCACGCGCGCGAGCGCGTCGGGCAGCGTGCCGGCGGTTTCGAGCAGCACCGGCAGCGGCGCGAGGCCGGCCAGGAACGGCTCGAGGAAGTCGACCTGCTCGAGCGGTTCACCGCCGGTGACCGACACGGCGTGCAGCGCACAAACCCGCGAGACGGCGTCCCGGACGAGCGCCACCGCGGCTTCGGGTTCGATCGGATTCGGTCGCACGACTTCGAGCCCGGGGATCCGGACCGCGTATCCCTGGCCCGGTCGCAGCGCATCCGGGGTGTCGCAGAACCGACAGCCGACCGAGCAGCCGCCGAGGCGCACGAACAGATGGCGTTTGCCGACGTGCGGACCTTCGCCCTGGAAGGTGCAGAACACCTCCGACAGGACTCCCGTTCGCGTCGCCGTACCACTGCCGTTCATGATTCCCTCGACGGATCCGACCCCGAAGCGCACGCCTCGCGTCCCACGCGACCGCGCGGAACGCGAGGCGTCGCAAGCGCTGGTCGGACGTTACTTCTTCGCCGCGCCCTTGGCCGGGGCCGCCGCCGCTGCGGGCTTCGCGCCGGCCGCGGGCTTCGCCGCCGCCGCCGGAGCCGCACCAGGCGCCGCCGCCGGAGCCGCGGACTTGACCTTCTTGACCTTCAGGCGCGTGCGGACCTTCGGCAGGTTGTAGACCGAGTCCTCGGTCTTGCGCTTGCCGTCCTTCTCGAGCACCTCGAGACGCTCCACGCGCTTGAACACGTTGCGCGAGCGCTGGAGCGAGCTCTTCAACTTGAGACTGCTGTGAACCGTCATGGCTACTCCCTGTCGTTGGGCCGGCGCGACGCCGCGCGAGCCCGCTTCGTTCGTCAGTTCTTGCGGTACTTCGCCGGGTCGTCCGGATGCCGCGCGATGCTCGCGTTGCGGAACGGACTCTTGTCCCGGCCCTTCGGATAGTCGTCGATCGTGCGCAGCTTGTTCAGCAGACGCACCAATGCGGGATCGTCCGCGTTGGCGAACTCGCCGACGTAGACGACCCACTGTTCGCGCTTCTTGTCCGGCCAGTCGGTGATGACGTCCGGATCGATCGCGTACCGCGTCTCGAGCAGTCCGCGCATCTCGTCGAGGATGCGCTCCTGTTCGGGCGTGCGGTCGTACGCGATGAGCTTGACGCCGAACGGGACCGCGGCCGGCACGTCTCCGGCCGCCGGGCGCGCTTGCGCGTCCCCGGACTCGATCTCGGCGCCCTTCGCCAGCACCTTCGCGGCGTCGGCATCGACCTGCGCGGATTCGCCGTTCTTGTAGCCGTAGAGGTACGCGGCTCCGATCAGCACGACCCACGCGAACAGCAGCACGACGCCGCCGATCAGCGACAGCCGGAGTTCGAACTCCTGCGTCGGCGGAGCGACCCGAACCGGACGTTCGGTGCGCTCCGGGACCTCGGAGGTGTGGATCCCACCCATCCCGGGTTCCTTCCGCAGCGGATCGGGGCGTTGGAACGTCCCGCTGGAACGGAAGATCTCGAGCGGATGGCTCTTCTTTCCGGTCATGGGGTTGCGCAACGGGGTCTCGATTCGGCGTTGAGGACGCGATCGACGGGATTCGGAGTTCCGCCACGCGGCGGAAACGCAGCATTCAACCGTGGGCCGGGCGTTCGATCAAGGCTCCAGAGGGGGTCATCCAGGGGCCTCGAGCGCCCGTCGGCGCCCGGTTGGCTGCGTTCGGGGACGCCGAGCGGGGCCAGGGGGCGTCCAGCGTCAGGACCGCGCGACGCGGCGCTTCGAGCACTCGACGGCCAGCCGGAACGCCTCCACCATCGACGAAACGTCCGCGCGGCCGGTTCCCGCGATGTCGTAGGCCGTGCCGTGGTCCGGCGAGGTCCGGACGAACGGCAAGCCGATCGTGACGTTGACGCCGAAGCCGAACGCCAGCAGCTTGACCGGGATCAAGCCCTGGTCGTGGTACATCGCGAACGCGGCGTCGAAGTCGCCTTTGCGCAACCGGACGAACGCGGTGTCCGCGGGCAGCGGGCCGGTCAGCCGCACGCCGGTCGCCGAGACGCGCTCGAGCGCGGGACCGATGATCCGGGTCTCCTCGTCGCCGAACAACCCGTGCTCGCCGGCATGCGGATTCAGCCCGGTGACGACGACGTGCGGGTCGGCGACGCCGAAGTCGCGCGACAGCGCTGCGGCCAACAGTCCGAGGTCGGCCGCGATCGCGCTTTGGTCGAGCCGTGCGGGCACATCGTGCAGCGCGACGTGCCGGGTCGCCAGCGCGACCTTGATCCCGCCGCCGACGAACAACATCCCGCCGCGCGCAGCGCGGCTCTTCTCGATCAGGATCTCGGTCTGCCCGGGGAACGCGTGACCCGCCCGATGCATCGCTTCCTTCGACGTCGGCGCCGTCACGACGCCCGACACGTCCCCGCGCAGCGCGGCGTCGATCGCGGCGAACAACGCTCGAGCGGCGGCCTCGCCCGACTCGGCGCTCGGCCGCCC
>JAEUIB010000828.1 GCA_016795255.1 Planctomycetota bacterium | reverse complement strand
TCGTCTCGCTGGTCGACGTCCTGCCGACGCTGTTCGAGCTCACCGGCATGACGCACGCCGAGGGCGCCCCCGCGCTCGACGGCCGCAGCCTCGTGCCGCTGCTGCGCGGGCAGGGCCTGCCGCCGCGACCGATCTACGCGCGGACGAATCACCTCGACGTCGTGCGCCGCGCGCTGCGCAGCACCGACGAGAAGTTCATCCGCAGCGATCAACCAGGCGTCGCGACGACGCGCGAACTGTTCGACCTGCGCACGGACCGGTCGGAGTCGAAGAACCTCGCGAACTCCGACCCGTCGTCGGGGACCGAGTTCGACGAGCGCATGCAGCGGTTCATCGACGCGCTCGAAGCGGCCACGGTCCGCGGCGGTCAGGCGTCGATGTCCGATGAAACTCGCCGGCAGCTCGAGCAGCTTGGCTACCTTGGCGGCGATCACTGATCGTTCCGTCCGGGAGCCGCGCGTGAAGTACCGCAAGCTGGGTTCGTCCGGGTGCAAGGTCTCGGCGCTGTCGCTCGGCAGTTGGTTGACGTTCGGCAGCCGCGTCGACGACGGCGGCACGGAGCGCTGCGTGCGCGCCGCGGTCGACGCCGGCATCAACTTCTTCGACACCGCCGATATCTACGCGTACGGCGAGGCCGAACGTTCGCTCGGCCAGGCGCTGCGCGCGTTCCGCCGCCAGGACTACGTGCTCGCGACGAAGACGTTCTGGCCGATGAGCGAGAACGTCAACGACCGCGGCCTGTCGCGCAAGCACCTCATGGAAGCGTGCGAGGCGTCGCTGCGCCGGCTGAACACCGACTACGTCGACCTCTACCAATGCCATCGCTTCGATCCGGAGACGCCGACCGAAGAAGTCGTGCGAGCGATGGAAGACCTGATCCGTCAAGGCAAGGTCGTCTACTGGGGCGTCAGCGTGTGGACCGCCGCGCAGATCGCCGACGCGTGCTCGATCGCGGACCGCGTGCTCGGCTATCGGCCGGTCACGAATCAACCGCAATACAACCTGCTCGACCGGTCGATCGAACCCGAGGTCATGCCGACGGCGGCGGCGCGCGGCATGGCGCAGATCGTGTTCTGCCCGTTGGCGCAGGGACTGCTGACCGGCAAGTACGCCAACGGCGCGATCCCGGCCGACTCGCGCGCTGCCGACGAACAGCGCGGTGGATTCCTGCGGCCGAAGCTGACGGATCGGAACCTCGCCGCGGCGCGCACGGTCGTGGCAGAAGCCAAGGCGCTCGGCATCACGCCGGCGCAGCTCGCGCTCGCGTGGATCCTGCGCCGACCCGAGATCGCGTCGGCGATCGTCGGCGCGACACGTCCCGAGCAGATCACCGAGAACGCGAAAGCCGCCGATCTCGACCTGCCTCACGAAGTGATCGCACGGCTCGACACGCTGACCGCGCCGGGAGAGAAGACCGCGTGACCGGTTCGCGCACTGTGTCGCACGTCTACGAGGACCCGCTCGACCGCATCTGGACGGCGACCGCGGAGCGGATCGGGTTCCGCATCGTGCGCGGCAGCGACGTCTACGCGAGCTACGACGGCGCCGGAACGCTGACGATCGGCACGCCGGAGACGCTCGACGCCGACGATTGCCTGGCGCAGATGATCTTCCACGAATGCTGCCACGCGCTGGTCCAAGGCCGCGACGCGCTGCGCTCCGTCGACTTCGGACTCGACAACCGCACCGGACGCGACGACGAACGCGAGCACGCGTGCCTCGTCACGCAGGCGATCCTCGCGAGCCGGCACGGGCTGCGCGAGTTCCTGGCGCCGACCACCGACTACCGCGCGTTCTGGAACGGCCTCGGGGACGATCCGCGAGCGGGATGTACCCCGACCGTCGGGACGCTGGTCGCCGCGGCGCTGCGAGCCGCGGCGCTGCCACCGTTCGCGCCGCACCTCGAAGATGCGCTGGCCGCGACGGCCGCGATCGTGCGCTTGGCGCGACCGTTCACGACCGAGTCCATCGAGGGCCCGCGTCGGTCGTTGTACGACCCGACGCGCTGACGCCTCACGCCGCGCTTCGCGTCACGCGTGCTTGAACTCGGCCTTCGCGCGCGGTCCGTTCTTGATGAAGTTCTCGACGCCGATGCGCATGTCCTGCGTGCCGCAGACGGCGCCGAACGCGCGGGCTTCGAGCTTCAGACCGTCGGCCAGCGACGTGCGCGCACCGGCGAGGAGGACGTCGCACAGGATCTGGTCGACCTTCTTGCTGCGATGACCGATGTCGATCGCCGGCAGCGCCGCGGGCACGTCGTCGAGCGGCCCCGTCGGCATCGCCTTCACGGACGCAGCGCCTCGTGCGAGCGCTTGCGCGAGTTCGATCGCGCGCGGGAGCAAGTCGCCCTCGACCTCTTCGCTGATCAGGCCGAGCTTCAGCGCGTCGGCCGACGACACCGGGCGGCCGGTGCGCAGCAGCGCGGCGGCGGGCTCGATGCCGATCAGGCGCGGCAAGCGCTGCGTGCCGCCGGCGCCGGGGATGATGCCGAGGTTGGTCTCGGGCTGGCCCGCCAGCGGATGCAGTCCGGACTTCGCGATGCGCGTCGTGCAGGCCATCGCCAGCTCGATGCCACCGCCGAACGCGAGACCGTTCAGCGCGCAGACGACCGGCTTCTTCGCCGCGAGCGACGCGACGCGCGCGACCGCGTCGTTCGAGTCGGCCGAGGTCTTCTCGCCTTCGGCCGGCGACTGGATCTTCGCGAGGAAGTTCACGTCGGCGCCGGACACGAACGCCTTCTTGCCGAAGCCCGTCAGCACGACCGCCTTCACGGTGGGATCGGCCTCGAGCTGCGCGGCCTTGCGGCGCAGTTCGTCGAACACGCTCTGGTCGAGCGCGTTCAGCACCTTCGGCCGGCGGATCGTCAACACCGCGACGCCGTCGCGATCGGCGCGTTGCACGACCGGGATTTCCCACGGCGTGTTCGTCTCGCCGAGGGTCATCAGCGTCTTCGAGATCTGGTAGCCGGGGTTCTGGTCGGCGAAGCGGCGCACGAGGCGGAACGCTTCGGCGGTGCCGAGTTCGTTCATGAACCGGAACGCCGGCTTCATGTCGAGCGCGAGTTCGATCGCCATGTCGAAGTCGGCGACGCTGATCAGGCCGGCGTCGACGATCTCCGACACGATGCCGAAGTACGCGCCGCGCAGCCACTCGGTGATCGTGCGCTCGAGTTCGGGCGGCACGTCGACGACTTCGCCGCGCTTCGGCGTGTCCCACGGTTCGCCGCTCTTCGCCTTGTCGGCGAGCGAACGCGGCGTGTGGAACCAGCCGTCGATCGCGGTGGTGTAGTGGTCGAGGCCGACCGCGGTGATCGGATTGCCGCCGGTCAGGTTCATCGCCGTGAACGAGCCGACCGTCATGCCGAGCGCGCGCGTCGCGACGGTGTCGATCTGCTTCGTCGTCGCCACGCCCTTGTCGGCGAGCATCAGCGACGCGAGGAACAGGCCCTCGAACACCGGATCGAGCGCGTAGCCGTAGCGCGACTGGACGAGCACCGGCACCTTGCCGATCGCCTCGTAGAACGACATCAGCCAGTCGGTCGTCGCGGCCTTCGTCTGCGCGCCCGGCACGACCTCGACGACGAGGTTGCGCTCGGCGGGGAAGAAGTAGTGGATCACCGCGCTGCGGCCCTTGTCCTTCAGCGACGTGAAGATGACCTCGGGCTCGAGGTGCGACGAGTTCGACGTCAGGATCGCGTCCTTCGCCGCCAGCGCTTCGACCTGCGCGAAGATCTTCGCCTTCAGGTCCTTGTTCTCCGTCGCCGCCTCGACGACGAAATCGCAGCCGGTGATCGCCGCATAGTCGGTCGTGAACGCGACGTGCGCGAGCATCTCGGCCTGTTGTTCGGCGGTGAACGCGCCGGCCTCGACGCCCTTCGCGATCTTCTTCTCGAGCTTCGCCTTGCCCTTGTCGAGCGCCGCCTGCGCGACGTCGACGACGACGGTCTGCACGCCCGACGGGGCCAGGACTTTCGCGAAGTAGAGCGCGATGTCGGGACCTATCTGACCGGAACCGA
>JAEUIB010000702.1 GCA_016795255.1 Planctomycetota bacterium | reverse complement strand
CGTGCTGCTGTACCGCTTGGATCCGGCTCCGGCCGGCTTCTTCGCGACGTACGGCGCGGGTTGCGCGGGGACCGGAGGCTTGGTCCCGGCGTTGTCGGGTTCGGGCGTCCCGGCCGCGGGCAACGGCATCACGATCAGCGTGACGAACGGCAAGCCGAGCTCGAGCGGCACGCTGCTGCTCGCGACGGCGCAGGGCAGCGCGTCGCTCGGCCGCGGATGCACGCTGCTGCTCGGCGGCACGATCCTGCCGACCGCGATCACGCTGCCGCTGAATGGCTCGGGCGCGGTGTCGCTGCCCGCGCTGTTGCCGCCCGGCACGCCGTCGGTCGACCTGTTCATGCAGTTCTTCCCGGCCGACTCGGGCTCGGCGAACGGCATCTACTCGGCGACCAACGGGCTGCAGATGCACATCCAGTGATGGGTGGCTGATTCGCCCCGGATCGATCCGTGGCGTCGAACGGGGCCGGTCTTCCGCGAGGGAGGCCGGCCCCGCTTCGTCGTCGGGTCGCGCAGGAATGTTGGAATCGCCGTCGACCGCCGCCCGGTCGGTGGCGTCTCTGCGGGCATGGAACGGATGACCAGCGACGGCTTCTCGAACGAGCTGACGGTCGACGACCGCTGGCTGCGCGGGCTCGCGCGCCGCGTCGTCGGTGACCCCGACGTCGCCGACGACGTCGCGCAAGAGACGTGGCTGCGCGCGTCGCGCCACGGTGTGTTCGCGCGTGGCTGGCTCAGCACCGCGTTGCGCCACGTCGCGATCCAATGGGCGCGCGGCGATGCGCGCCGAGGGCGCCGCGAAAAAGCTGCGGCGACGCCCGAGCGTCACGACGTCGACGTCGCCGAGACGGCGGCGCAATTGAGCGCGCGCAGCGCTCTCGTCGACGCCGTGCTGGCGCTCGAGCCCGCGCTGCGCGACGTCGTGCTGCTGCGCTTCTACGAAGACCGTTCGTTCGACGAGGTCGCGCGCACGCTCGGCATCCCGAGTTCCACGGCGAAGTCGCGCGAGAAGCGCGCGCTCGAACAGTTGCGCCGCGGGCTCGAGCGCAAGCCCGGGCACGACGGCCGGTCGTGTCTCGCGTTGCTCGTCCCGTACGCCCAATCGCAGTCCGCGCTCGGCGCGGTCGGAGGACTCGCCGTGTCCGGTTCGGTCAAGCTCGTCGCGAGCGCGCTGGTCGTCGCGTGCGTCGCCGTCACGTGGTGGATCGCGCAGGACGACGGAGCGAGCGACGCGGTCGAGCGCGGCGTCGCGCACGTCGAGACGTCGGAATCCGCGCCTGCGCCCGAGCCGAGCTCGGCACCGGCGGAAGCGACGCGCGAATCGGTGACACCGCCGCCGAGCGTCGCCGGAGATGCGGCCGACGCGAGGGCTCGCGTCACGTACGAGTTGCGCGGTCGCGTCGTCGACATGGACGGCCGGTCGTTCGGGAACGCGGAGGTGCGCTTCTCGCCGAGCGGCGACGATGCGGCCGCGCAGACGACCGCGCGTGCGTTGGCCGACGGCACGTTCACGCTGGTCGGCACCGCGGCGCAGGGTTCGATCACATGCATCGAGCCCGGCACGATCTCCGTGATGACCGCGGAGTTCACGCTCGAGCGACCGCGCGATGCGTTCGTCGTCGTCGCGACGCGGGCGCGACCGCTGCACGGCAGCGTCGTCGACGCGAGCGACGGCGAGCCGCTGGTCGGCGCGCGCGTCCACGTCGTGCTGCCGTTCCAGCTCGAAGCGGCGATCCCGTATCCACTCGATCGCTCGCAGCGCGTGGGATTCGAGACGACGACCGGCTCGGATGGGACGTTCGCGTTCAACGCGATCCCCGCGCTGGACGACGTGGTCGTCGTCGGCAGTGCCGCGGGTCATACGTACGTGGTCGCGCACGCCGATCGGGATCCCGCGGTCCCGCTGCGCATCGAGCTACCACCCGTCTCCGTGCAGGACGAGATGCTGATGGGGCAGGTCGTCGACGCCGGCGGCGTGCCGGTCGCCGGAGCCACCGTCGGAGCGGGCGAGCTGATGCGCAAGACGGACGATCACGGACGGTTCGGGTTGCCGTTGGAGACGATCCGGGCCAGCGAGGTCCATGGCGAAGTCGTCCTCCGCGCAGGGATGCGCGGCTATCGCAGCGCGTCGTTCCGGAAGCCGGTCGACGGCTGGCCGAGCCACGTCGTGCTCGTCCTCGGACCTCCGCCGTCGTCGATCCGCGGTTTCGTGCGCGATGCCGGCGGAGCGCCGCTCGCGGACATCGACGTCCACCTGGTCGATCCGACGGTGCTCTGCATCGACAGCTACGCACCGGTCTACGACGAGGAACTCGCGTCCGGCGGCGCGCCGCAGACCGTGACGGCCGCGGACGGGTCGTTCGAGATCGGCGGTCTCGCGGATCGCCCGTACACGCTGCTCGCGTGCCAACGCTCGACGCTCGAAGTCGTCCGCACGGCACCGATCCCCGCCGGTTCGAACGGCGTGGTGCTCGAGCTCCCGACGCGGTCCGCGACGTCCGCTCTCGACGGCGTCGTCACCGGGCGGGACGGCGTGCCGATCGCGGGCGCGACCGTCCGCGTGTCGCGCGAGCTCGGATCGGTCCGGTACCTGAACTTCGGGTTCGGACTCGGCCTGCCCGCTCTCGATGCGACGACGCGTGAGGACGGCACCTTCTCGTTCGACGCGATCACCGCGGATGCGCTCTCCATCGAGGTCTCGGCGCAGGGATGCGATTCGACGTCACGCGAGATCTCGATCGCCGAGCGCGGCTCCGGTCGCGTCGTCGTCGTGCTCGAGCGGCACCGTTCGTTCCGCGTCGAGACGACGCGCGTGAAGACCGGATCGATCCAGATGCTTGGCGCCGACGGCAAACCACGGATGGTTACGTCGCGCCGTGCGAATCAGACCGTGTCGCTGGCAGAAGCTCCGCTGGTCGACGGCAAGACGCCGGTCCTCGTCGTCGGCGACGGCGCGACGACCTTGTGCGTGCTCGACGACAAGCGGCAAGAAGTGCTGCGCGTCCCGGTCGCGTTCGTGCCGGACGAGATCACGGTGCTGCGCCCCTGACGAAACGCATGCGGCCCGACCCGGTGTGTCCACCGGATCGGGCCGCATGCGCAACGAACGAGCGTCACTCGCGCGTCACTCACGCATCACGGCGCGCCGGCGCTCCACAGCATCACCGAGCGTCGCATGCCGACCGGGATCGGGCCGGTGACGTCGAACGTCTGCGCCGGGATCGTCGCGCCGAGCGCGAAGCGATGGAAGCGCACGCCGGCGTCGATCGGGCTCAACTCGGGCGATGTCACGAGATCGAGGGTCGCGCCCGCCGCCGGCTCGAGTAGCGAGCCC
>JAEUIB010000674.1 GCA_016795255.1 Planctomycetota bacterium | reverse complement strand
CGAGCAGCGTCACGCGCTCGCGGAATCCCGAGCACGCGCTCGCGAGGTCGGCCGCCTGCCGCTTCGCCGCATCCCGTTCCTCGAGGTACGGCTGGCGGGATGCGCCGCCGTCGGGCCGCCGTCGCTCGAACTCCTGCACGCGTCGCTGCTGAGCATCGAGGTTCTGGCGCAGTTCGGTCAACTTCTCGTCGAGGCGCAACATCTGCGGTCGGACGGCGCGCAGCGCGGCGAGCGCGGTGGTGGTCTGATTCAGGTCGCCTTGCGCGGTCTGCAACGTCGTGCGGATGTCCGATTCGAGCCGACGCAGGTCCGCATGCGAGTCCTGGAACAGCACGTAGAGGGCCGCGCCCAGCCCGACGAGCAAGCCGAGAACGATGACCAGGGCTTTCACGGACCGCGCTCCGACAGGACGAAAGGGTGCAACCGTTCCGGGGGCGCTAGCTATACCCGAACTTGTCGGAGCGTGACGGCTGAACTAGGTTCATGCGCCCGGTCCGGACGTCGTGCCGCCGCCAGGGTCCGTTTCGGCTGTTTGGAGTCCACTCGCATGCGTCGATCGTTGATCGCGGCGTTGTTCGCGGTGTGTGCCGTCGGGGGGCTCGCCCGCGCCGATCTGGTCGACGACCTGATCGCGGAGTTCAAGCGCTTCTACAAGGGCAACGCGACGCCGGCCGAGAAGATCGAAGCGATCCACGTGCTCGACAAGGCCGACCGCGACAAGGCCGTCGAAGCGCTGGTCGACGCGTTCGACGATTCGGATTTCACGGTGCGCCAGGCCGCGGTCGAAGTGGTCGGCGCCTATCGCGCGCCGGAGTGCTCGAAGTGGCTGATCGACAACGTCATCGCGCCGAAGCGCGGACCGTCGAGCGCGACGCGCGCGATGGCCGCCGAAGCGCTCGGCTTGATGGGGGCGACCGATGCGGCCGAGCCGCTCGCGGGGCTGCTCGCCGAGGCCGACCCGGCGCTGATCGCGAGCGTCTGCGCGGCGCTCGGGCGGCTGAAGAGCATCACTGCGATCCCGGCTCTCACCAAGGTGCTGAAGGGCGCGGGTGACGCGACGCAGATCGCCGTCATCGACGCGCTCGGCGAGATGAAGGCGCCCGAAGCGAACGCCGCGGTGTTGCCGTTGCTCGACGACCCGCGCTGGCAGGTCCGCGTGTCGGTCGCCGCCGCGCTCGGCAAGCTGCGCCAGAAGGAGAGCGTCCAGCCGCTGATCGATCGGCTGCGCAAGGAAGACGGCCGCATCCGCGACGACATCAGCAAGGCGCTGCTGTCGATCACGACGTTCGACCTCGGCATCGACCCGGACCGCTGGCAGACGCAATGGGATCGCGTGAAGGACCGCTTCGTCGTGCCGAGCGACGCCGAGGTCGAGAAGGCCCGCGCCGCGTTCGAAGCGGCGCAATTGCGGTACCAGCCGCGCGGCGACGACTTCGCCGGCATCCCGACCAAGTCGACGCGCATCATCTACGTGATCGACATCTCCGGCTCGATGGAGGACGCGATCCTCAACAAGGAGAAGTTCAAGCTCCAGGGCCGCACGTACTCGTCGTTCGTCAAGATGGAGGTCGTCAAGGACGAGCTCGTCCGCACGATCCAGAACCTCAACGACACGGTGTTCTTCAACGTCCTCGGCTTCGCGACCGAGGTGAAGCCGTGGAACAAGTACGGCCTGGTCCAGGCGAACATCCTGAACCGCAACAAGGCCATCGAGTGGATTAAGAAGCTGCAGCCGATCGGCGGCGCGTCGCAGAACCTGAAGAAGAAGGCCGGTCTCTCGGGTTCGGCCGGCGGCGGCCTCGGCCGCACGAACACGTACGACGCGCTGATGACGGCGCTCGACGCGAAGGCCGCGCAGGCCGGTTACGACACGAACCTCGGCTCGCCGGTCGACACGATCTTCCTGCTGACCGACGGCGAGCCCACCGCCGGGCCGATCACCGAGGTGGACCGGATCCTGTCCGACGTCCGCCGCGTCGTCCAACTGCGCAAGGTCACGATCAACACCGTCCAAATGGGGCGCAGCGAGAACGGCCGCGTCCTGCTGCAAGGCCTCGCCGCACAGAGCGGCGGCACGTACATCGATCTCGGCGAATGACCGCCGCAAAACCGCGTCGTCAGCACCCTTGCAACGGCCGGTTCCGCGGGCATACTGTTCCGCCTTCGACGCGGATGAATCCAAGGTCCGGGGTGTAGCTCAGCTTGGCTAGAGCGCTTGCTTCGGGAGCAAGAGGTCGCAGGTTCGAATCCTGTCACCCCGACCACATCCGGTCCTGAGCGGACCGAGGTTCACGAGCGCGACGCGTCGATCCGAGGGGTCTCGAAACGTGTGTCGCCGGCAGTCGCCGACACCGGAGGCGTGGGGGAGTCCGCAGCGCAGGACCGGTG
>JAEUIB010000646.1 GCA_016795255.1 Planctomycetota bacterium | reverse complement strand
CGAACGCGACGCCGACGCCGCGCACGGATTGCGGCTCACGACCGCGAAGTGACGGGTCGTTCGGTGTCGACGGTGCGCGGCACCGCGGCGAAACACGCGATGCCCGCCACCAGCAGCACGGCGAGCAACGCGACGCTGGCGCCGTAGCCGCCCGTGACGTCGCGAAGCTTCGCGAACGGCCAGATCGACAACAGCGACAGCTTTCCCGTCAGACCGTAGACGCCGTACCACGCGCCGACCTCGTGCGACGGCACGAGGCGCAGCAACCACTGCCGCGACGCGCCGACGACGCCGCCCATGCCGATCGAGCCGAAGCCGACGACCGCGAGCACGCCGATCCACTGATAGGTCGCCAGACCGAAGCGCACGTCGTGCAGCCACGACGACGCATCGCCGCGCGCGGCGCTCGCGACGCCGTGCGCGATGCCGATCGCGAGCCCGAGCGCGAGCGCACCGACGATCGACATGCGCTTCGCGCCGTGGCGATCGGCCAGCCGCCCCATGACGACGCACGTCGGCACCGCGACGACGTTGATCGCGAACAGCACGCCGATCGCCGCGTCGATTCCCAACCCCTGCGGCGACCGCACGAACGGCATCAAGTACGCGTAGATCGAGCCGAGCACGTCGGAGCACAGGAAGTTGCCGACGAAGTACATGGTGAGCCCGGGCCGACCGCGCATCGAACGCACCAGGTCGAACGTGCGTCGCAGCGTCGTGCCGAAGCGGAACGGCGCGGCCTCGCGCCGCACGACCTTCGCCTCGGGCACGAACCACGCGAGCGGCAGCAGGAATCCGAGGAACAGCAATCCGGCGAGCACGAACGCCGGTCGCGCATCACCGTCCGCCCGCGCGACGAGCACCATCGCCAGCGGCAACGCCAGCACGTTGCCGAGATATCCGAGGCCGGTGCCGAGTCCCGACACCGCGCCCTCCACGCTGCGGTCGGCGACCGACGGCAGCAGCGCGTTGTAGAACACGAGCGCCGACTGGTACGCGAACAGCGCGCACGCGAACAGCGCGAGCAACGGCAGCGGCTCGCTCGGCAACGGCAAGGCCAGCGTCGCCGCGACGCAGACGAGCGACGCGAGGACGGTCGCGCGCTTCGACACGCCCCGCGCATCGGCGAGTTCGCCGAGCGCCGGCGACACCAGGCCGGCCAAGATCATCGCGGGATAGAACGCCAGCGCGAACGGCGCGTGCTCGCCGTCGCACATGCCGTCGATCACGTACGCCGGCAGGTAGCCGGTGACGACGACGCCGTAGAAGATCGTGTTCGCGAGGTCGTAGAGAGCCCACGACCAGACCGCCCGCCGGTTCGCCATGGCGGGATTCCACGAAGTCGGCGGCGCGTGCGGAAGGGCCTCGCGGAGCGGAGTCGCTTCCGATGGGCTCGGAGTCGCGGTCGCGACTCGAGGGACGCGGTCGTTCCGTCAGGCGACGTCGGCGACGGCCTTCAGCGCTTTCTCTTCGCTCGAGAACAGCTGCAAGAAGCGGTCGAGGCGCATCATCTTCAGCACCTTGACGACGAACGGCGTCGCGTCCGAGCACGCGAGCACACCGCCGGCCGCGGTCACTTGATGATGCAGCGCGATCAGCACGCCGACGCCGCACGAGTCGATCATCGACACCGCGCCGAGGTGCAGCACGAAGTTGCGGTACCCCTCGTCGAGGTAGCGCGACACGTGCTCCTTCAGAGCGCTCTTCAGCGGGTCCGACACGTCGTAATTCAACGTGGCCTGCTTCAGCACGATGCGGACCGCGGCTCCGTCGGCCACCGCACCGATCTCGAAACCGCCATCTCTTTCCGTCTGACCCATGCTGGCCCCCGAAGGAAACTCGTCCTCGCCTTGATTCGACGGATCACGGTCGTGCTTGAGCGCCACGTCCGGAATCCTTGCTTCGGATCGAAATCGAATCACCGGACTCGCGATGCCAGCCGGGTCACCGTTCGCGATGTCCCCTCGATCGGCTTTCCGACGGATGCAATGAAGCCCCGGTTCCCGGTCTTCGCACAGTTCGTCCGCCCCGCCGCCCCGTCGCTCGCGCCCCGATGTACCCCGATCCCCGTCCCTTCACTCCAGATCCGACTCGTCGAGCGCCACGCCGATCGACGAGAAGATGTCCCGCGTCCGCGCCCCGAGGAACGCCTTGACCTCCCCGGTCGTGAAGAAGTTCAGCGCGCGCCGCGCGGCCGCTTCGGCCTCGTCGATGCTGACCGCGCGCAACAACCGACCGACTCCGGTCAGGTAATGACGCGCCATCGAGAAGCGCCGGAGCCCGAGTCCGAGCAGCACGAGCGTGCAGTAGAAGTTGCCGGCCATCTCGCCGCACAGCGACACTTCCTTGCCGACGCGGTTCGCCGCGCGGATGACGTTCGCGATGACCTTCAGCACGCTCGGATTCAGTTCCTGGTACAGCGCCGCGACGCGCGCGTTGTTGCGGTCGACGGCCATCAGGTACTGGATCAGGTCGTTCGAACCGATCGACACGAAGTCGGCTTCGCGCAGCAACGACTCGATCGCGATCGCCGCGGCCGGGACCTCGACCATGACGCCGACCTGGACCTTCGGCGCGATCGGCGTGCCGCGTCGCTTCAGGTCGCTCTTCAAGTCCTGGACGATCGCCTGTGCGCGCCGGACCTCTTCGACCGTCGACACCATCGGCAGCATGATCTTCACGTTGCCGTACGCCGATGCCCGCAACAGCGCGCGCATCTGCGCGATGAACAAGTCGGGCCATTGGTCGCTGATGCGGAAACCGCGCCAGCCGAGCGCCGGGTTGTCTTCGCGGTCGACGCGGAAGTACGGCAGCGGCTTGTCGCCGCCGACGTCGATCGTGCGGAACACGACCTCGCGCGTGCCGGCGCGCTTCAGCACTTGTTGGTAGACCGCGAGTTGTTCGTCCTCCGACGGGAAGAACGGCCGGTTCATGTAGATGAACTCGGTGCGGTACAAGCCGACGCCGGCGAGGCCGTCGAGTCGATCGGGCAGCACGTCGCCCGGGTTCTCGACGTTGATCAGCAGTTCGACCGGGACTTCGTCGCGCGTCATGCCCGGCAAGCTCGGCCCGGCGGCCAGCGACTCGCGGATGCGATCGAACGCGCGTCCGCGCTTGCGATAGCGCTCGAGCGTCTCCGGCGCAGGATCGATGACCACGGTGCCGTCCCGGCCGTCGACGATCAGCGTCGAGCCACCGCGCTTCGCGAGGTCGTCGAACCGATTGACGCCGGTCACCGCGGGGATGCCGAGAGCGCGCGCGAGGATCGCCGCGTGCGACGCCTTGCCGCCGATCTCGGTGACGATCGCCGCCAAGCGGTCCTTGTCGAGGTTCGCCGCGTCCGACGGGAACAGTTCACGCGTGACGAGCACGTACTTCTCGCCCGGCGCGACCAACGTCGACGGATCGCGATTGCCGAGGTTGCGCATCACGAGGCGACCGACGTCGCGGATGTCCGTCGCCCGGTCGCGCGCGATCTCGTCCTCGAGTCGCGCGAACGCGTCCGACAACCGCGACACGACCGCCGACACCGCGGCCTCGGCGTTGATCTTGTCCTCGCGGATCGCGCGCTCGATCTGCGTCTGGAACGACGAGTCGTCGAGCATCTGGCGATGCAGCAGGAAGATCCGCGCGTCCTGCTCGCCGACCTTCAGCGCCGCTTCGGCGCGCAGGTGATCGAGGTCGTCCTTCGCGGCGACGATCGCGCGCTTCAGCCGATCGACTTCCGGCGCGATCGCCTCGGGCATCAGGCAATACGCCGGCGCGTCGAACGCGAAACTCTCGGCGAAAACGAACAGCGGTCCGATGCCGACCCCGGTCGACACCGGGATGCCGTTGGTGACGGTCTCGGTCCTGCGTGGCGTCTCGGCCTCGGTCATGACTCGGTCACGCCATCTTCTCGAGCAACAGCGCGGCGAGCTGATCGACGTGGACGCGCGACTGCTGCATCGAATCGCGCTCGCGGACCGTCACCGTGTTCGCGGTCGCGGTCTCGCCGTCGACGGTCACGCAGAACGGCGTGCCGACCTCGTCCTGCCGGCGGTAGCGCCGACCGACCGCGCCGGACTCGTCGTAGAACACCGTGAAGTGCTTGCGCAGTCCGTCGGCGATCGCGTGCGCGCGCTCGGGCATGCCTTCCTTCTTGACCAGCGGGAACACGGCGACCTTCGTCGGCGCGAGCCGCGGATGGAAGCGCATCACGACGCGCGTCTCGCCGTCGACGACTTCCTCGCGGTACGCGTCGACCATGAACGCGAGCGTCGCGCGGTCGACGCCGGCGGCGGGTTCGATGACGTACGGCAGGTAGTGGCGCTTCGCCGCCTCGTCGAAGAACTTCAGGTCCTTGCCCGAGTGCTTCTCGTGCTGCGCGAGGTCGAAATCGCCGCGCGCGGCGATGCCTTCGAGTTCGCTCCAGCCGAACGGGAACTCGTACTCGACGTCGGCGCACGCCGACGCGTAGTGCGCCAGCTCGTCCGACGCGTGGTCGCGCATCCGCAGCTTCGCGGGGTCCATGCCGAGCTCGACGTACCACTGGAAGCGCTGGTCGCGCCAGTACGTGTACCAGCGTTGCCAATCCTCGGGCGCGGTGAAGAACTCCATCTCCATCTGCTCGAACTCGCGCGTGCGGAAGATGAAGTTGCCCGGCGTGATCTCGTTGCGGAACGACTTGCCGATCTGCGCGATGCCGAACGGCGGCTTCTGGCGCGAGCTGTTCAGCACGTTCATGAAGTTGATGAAGATGCCCTGCGCGGTCTCGGGCCGCAGGTACGCCTGGGCGGCCGAGTCCTCGACCGGCCCCATGAACGTCTTGAACATCAGGTTGAATTGGCGCGCTTCGGTGAAGTTGCCGGCGTCCCGGCACTTCGACGCGGCGCGGCCCGGGTACGCCTTGTTGCCGCACGGCAGCTTGTCGACGTGGTCGGCGCGCAGACGCGCCTTGCAGTCCTTGCAGTCGACCAGCGGGTCCGTGAAGTTCTGGACGTGGCCCGAGGCCTCCCACACGCGCGGGGACTGCAGGATCGACGAGTCGAGCCCGACCACGTCGTCCCGCCGGTGCACCATCGCCTGCCACCACGCGTTCTTGACGTTGCGCTTCAGTTCGGCGCCGAGCGGACCGTAATCCCAGCACGAGCCGATGCCGCCGTAGATCTCGCTCGACGGGTAGACGAACCCCCGTCGTTTGCTCAGCGAGACGATCTTGTCCATCAGGTCGGGGGCGGGCATCGGGCACTCCGTCGCGGGTCGCTTCGTTTCGAACCCGGAAGGTGTACCGCTCCGCGCGGCCCGACTCAACGTCGGCCTCGCCGACCGGCCTGCGACGCGTTGCCCTGGATGGCGTCGACTGCCCGGCCGGCTATCATCCCCCGCTTCCCCAAGGGAGCCCGGACTCGATGCGCACCGTGGACGTCGAGAAGCGCCTCTCGACCATCGCCGACAAGGTCTTCTGCGCGTCGCCGCTGACCGCCGACGACGGCCTTTTCCTGCACCAACACGCCGACCTGCCGACGCTCGGCATGCTCGCCGACCACGTGCGCCGCCGGCTGCATCCGGAGCCGGTCGTCACCTACATCGTCGACCGCAACATCAACCCGACGAACGTCTGCGTCACCGACTGTTCGTTCTGCGCGTTCTACCGCCGCCCGACCGACCCCGAGACCTACGTGCTGCCGCGCGAGACGATCTATCGCAAGCTCGACGAGCTGTCGGCCTGCGGCGGTTCGCTCGTGCTGATGCAAGGCGGACACCACCCCCACCTGAAGACCGAGTGGTACGCCGAGCTGCTGCGAGACCTCCGGGCGCGCTATCCGCACCTGCACCTCCATGCGATGTCGCCGCCCGAGATCCACCACTTGTCGCTGATCGACAAATGCTCGGTCGACGACGTGATCGCGCGGCTGAAAGCGGCGGGCATGGACTCGATCCCGGGCGGAGGCGCGGAGATCCTCGTCGACCGCGTGCGCGCCGTGATCGCGCCGAAGAAATGCTCGAGCGACGAATGGCTCGACGTGATGCGCCGCGCGCACGCGCAGGGCTTGAAGACCACGGCGACGATGATGTTCGGCCACGTCGAGACGCCGGCCGACCGCATCGAACACCTGATCCGCATCCGTGATCTGCAGCGCGAGACCGGCGGCTTCACCGCGTTCGCGTGCTGGAACTACCAGAACACGCAGGGCACGGTGCTCGACGCCGAGAAGTCGACGCCGGCGACGTACTTCCGCGTCGTCGCGATCGCGCGGCTGTTGCTGGACGAAGTACCGAACATCCAGGCGAGCTACGTGACGCAAGGCGCGAAGGCCGCGCAGTTGTCGCTGCGCTTCGGCGTCAACGATTTCGGCGGCGGCATGATGGAAGAGAACGTCGTCTCCGCGGCGGGCACCTACGAACTGGTGCAGCTCGACGAGATCGAACGGCAGATCCGCGCGGCGGGCTTCGAACCGCGGCGGCGCAACTTCTACTACGAGATCGTCGACGCGCGCGGCCCGGTCGGCGCGCGCGCGGAGCACGTCGCATGAACGAGTCCCTGGTGCTGGAACGGGCGCGCACGGCCGGACTGCGCGACATCGCCGACAAGGTGCTCGCGCGGGTCCGCCTCGATCAGGACGATGCGCTGCGGCTGTACGCGGCGGACGACCTCAACGTCGTCGGAGCACTCGCCGATCTGGTGCGTCGCCGCATGCACGGCAACCGCGCGTACTTCAACGTCAACCAACACATCAACTACACGAACCTCTGCAACAAGCTGTGCTCGTTCTGCGCGTTCCAACGGCTGCCCGGGCAGCCCGGCGCGTACTGCATGACGCCGGACGAAGCGGCGCAGAAGATCCGCGAACGCCTCCACGAGCCGGTCACCGAAGTCCACATGGTCGCCGGCATCTGGCCGAAGCTGCCGTACTCGTACTACCTCGACCTGCTGCGCGCGGTGAAGGCGGCGAGACCGTCGATCCACGTCAAGGCGTTCACGATGGTCGAGATCGACGAGATCGCGCGCGTCGCGAAGAAGTCGTTGCCCGAGGTGTTCGCCGAGTTGAAGGAAGCCGGCCTCGATTCGTTGCCGGGCGGCGGCGCGGAGATCTTCGCCGAGCGCGTCCACCAGGAGATCTTCCCGCTGAAGATCGGCGCGGACCGCTGGCTCGAGATCGCGCGCGAGGCGCATCGCGCGGGCCTGCGCAGCAACTGCACGATGCTGTACGGCCACATCGAGACGCTCGAAGAGCGCGTCGACCACCTGAATCGCCTGCGCGAACTGCAAGACGAGACCGGCGGCTTCCAGACGTTCATCCCGCTGTCGTTCCATCCGGACAACAGCGACATGGCGCATCTGCCGGCGCCGACGGCGCACGACGACCTGAAGAACATCGCGGTCGCTCGGCTGTTCCTCGACAACGTCCCCCACGTCAAGGCGTACTGGATCATGCTCGGCATCCCGGTCGCGCAGATGGCGCTGTCGTTCGGGGCCGACGACATCGACGGCACCGTGACCGAAGAGCGGATCTATCACGACGCCGGCGCGACGACGCCGATGGCGATGTCGCGCAAGGACCTCGTGCGCCTGCTGCACGACGCCGGCTTCGAGCCGGTCGAGCGCGACACGCTGTACAACGTGATCGCCGTCGAGGAGTCGGTCGCGTGAAGCGTTGGATCGTCCGGGGCGCGCTCGCCCTGGTCGCGACGCTCGTCGCCATGAAGCTCGCCGACGTCGCCGTCGGCATCGTCGATCCGTTCGGCATTTCGCACTTCGAGAACAACCGGCGGTTCGCCGAGACGTGCCTGCGCATCAACCAGGACGTCCCGACGTTCACGTACCCCGAGCCGATCCCGGGCTCGCGCGTCGACACCACGCCGCCCTACGCGATCAACGCGCTCGGATTCCGCGGGCCGGAGATCACGACGACGAAGCCGGCGAACACCGTGCGCGTCGTACTGCTCGGCGACTCGGTCGCGTTCGGTTGGGGCGTCGAGGAACGTGACGGGCTGCGCGCACAGCTCGAGCGCCGCCTCGCGGATTGGTACGGCACGTCGCGCGCGATCGAGGTCGTCAACCTCGCGGTACCCGGGCTCCACGCCGGTCACGAATACGAGCGCTTCCGCCACCACGGCCTCGCCCTCGAGCCCGACGTCGTCGTGGTCCTGTTCAACGTCAACGACGTCGAGATGTTTCCCGACGAGTCGGCGCCGCTGACGCGGCTCGCCGAAGAGCGCTTCGAACGCCAGAGCGCGCTGGCGCGCTTCGCGCTGAACGGCGCGAGCGGCGTGTGCGTGAAGGCATGCCTGCCGCACCTCCACGACCTGATCGTCTACCTCGAGCTGTTCCGCCACCAACCCGCCGAGGTCGACGACGCGCTGAAGCTGTACCGCGACATGAAGCGCGGCATCGCGACGACGGCGCAGATCTACGGCGAACTGGCGAAGCTCGCGCGCGAGAAGAGCTTCGCGCTCGCGATCCTCGACCTGAGCGGATTCGAGCCGATCCGCGACGCCGCGGCCGGACTCGCGATCCCGTACGCGAACATCGCGCTCGACGACGTCCACGATGCGTCGCTGCGCAACAGCGCGACGGATCCGCATCCCAATGCGCGTGGCCACGCCAAGCTCGCCGACGCGGCGTTCGCGGCGTTGACGCGCACGCTGGACGTGATGCCGGAGCACGGTCGATGACCGAGCGACGATGGCGCATCGGATCGGTGCCGTACTTGAACGCGAGGCCGCTCGTCGAAGGTCTCGCGAACGATCCCACGATCACGTATCGCGAGGACGTTCCGAGCCGGCTCGCGCGCGGTCTCGACGACGGCTCGCTCGATGCGGCGCTGGTGTCGTCGGTCGAGGCGCTGCGCCATCCCGGACGCGCGATCGTGCCCGACCTCTGCATCGCGAGTCGCGGCCCCGTGCTGTCGGTGAAGGTGTTCGGCCGTGACGACCCGAAGCACGCGAAGCGCGTCGCGCTCGACGGCGCGAGCCTGACCGCCGCGGCGCTGACGCGCATCGCGTACGGCGTGATCCTCGACCGCCGCGACGTCGAGTTCGTGCCGGCAGTGATCGCGCCGGACCCCGCGGCGGCGAACGATGCCGGCGTCGACGCGACGCTCGTCATCGGCGACAAGGCGCTCGTGCTCGATCGGCCGGACACGCGGTCGTGGGATCTCGGCGACGCGTGGACACAGTGGTCCGGATTGCCGTTCGTCTGGGCGGTGTGGCTCGCTCGCGACGCGCGGATCGCCGCGGCGCTGCACGAAACCTTGATGGCCGCGTACGACCGCGGCGCACCCCGGATCGACGCGTTCGCGGCTGCTCGACCGGATCTGGGCGTCGATCGCGCGCGGCACTACCTCCGGCACGTGATGCGGTACCGGCTCGAGTCGTCGGAACTCGAAGGCCTGCGGCGGTTTGACGCGATTCGCGTTTCGTAACGGCGCCCCGGCGGACGCTACGTCCGCGGAAGGTTCCCCGACCGACTTGGAGGAAGTGGGAAGCCTTGCCGGCGGACGGCCGGTCGACTTGAGCCGTTCGAAACGCCTGGAAAACGACGGTCATCAGGCGGCCAAGTTCGCTCCCACAACAGACTTGTATCGCGATCTCTCGAACCTAGGATCGCCGCGCGACTGGGGTGTTGCGCCCGGTTCCTCGTGCGAAGGCCTTCCCTTTGCTTCTGGCGCGACGGATGAGTTCGAGACTCGGCACACGGTCTTTTGCCGGGGTCTTCACGTGGCCTTCACGCAACGGGGTCTTCACGTCCCTAGTTTCCCGCCCCTCGCACCCACGGACCCTTCGATGAACCGCTCGACGCTTCGTTTCCCGGCACTTTGCCTCGGTCTCGCATTCCTCCCCGCATGTACCGGCCTGAGCCAGGCCGACCTCGAAGACGGCCTCCCGAACTTGACCGTCGCCGTCGCGGTCGATGCCCCCGAGTACTCCCGCAATGCGCCGGTCGTCGCCAACGTGACCGTCACCAACGCCGGCGACAGTTCGGTGTCACTGGTGATGCCGGCGCGCGAGACGCTCGAGTTCAACCTGTTCACGACGAAGTCGCCGGAGCCGCTGCGCGTCGAGTTCGTCGCGTCGCCGCTCGAGCCGATCCAGTTCCAAGTGCTCGAGCCCGGGGCGACGCTGTCCCGCCGCTTCGTGCTGCCGCTCGCCGCGCGCGCGAACGGCGAGTTCCGCCTGATCAGCATCTACCGCGCGGAACTCGGCGGCGAGGACATCCAGGGCGGACTGCCGATCGCGTCCGAAGCCGCGCCGTTCGTCGTGAAGGATCCGCCGGCGTTCGACCGCGACTCGAACGGCGTGATCTCGGAGGCCGACGCGATCCGCATCGCGCAGGCCCATTTCGCACAACCCACCAAGGCCGTGCGCGCGCACTACCTGCTCGACGAGCTGAAGCTCGGCGTGTGGCTCGTGACGGCCGAATTCGCACAACCGGACGCCGCTGGCAAACAGCAGCGCGCCTGTTTCGTCAACGCGTACCTCGGCCAGGTCAGCAACCGGCCGGCGCGCGACGACGAGGAGAAGTTCGTGTCGCACACCCCGCAAGACGCGGGGACGTGACACCAGCGATCGTCGAGCGGTCGGTCGCGGACCTCGGTCCGCTTCGAACTCCGTTCCGCTCGACGAAGGATGCGTGCCGACCCGACTCAGCCGGGTGGCGCGCTGACGGGGGGTCGGAGGCGAGCGCGTCGCTCGGTGCGACGTGAGCCTTCACTCCAGGGCTGCTTGAAGGAGGAGTGTTCGGATGAGAATGGCGACGACGATGGCCGTTCTCGGGGCAATCGCTGGTCTTTGCGTTCCCGCGCTCGCGCAGGACGCCAAGGTCAACGGCAATGCGGCGATGGCTCCGACGGAACTGCCGACCAACCTCGTGAAGATCCTGCGCACCTCGAACAAGGCGCAGACGAACCGCTACGTGCCGAAGGTCTACGAGTTCAAGAACGTGAACCCGTACGCCGTGATCCGCTTCGTGCGCCGCACGATCGAGATCGAGGAGAGCGCGTTCTACTCGTTCGCGAATCCGGACATGAACGGCGGGCGTCTGCTCGTCGTCGTGCCGGAGTACCAGATCGCGGGCCTCGACGCGCTGATGGCGACGATCGACCGCCCGAGCATGACGACGTCGTCCGGTACGAAGCGCATGATCTATCGTCTCAAGCACCGCGACATCGCCGACGCCGGCGTGTCGGAGATCATCAACACGTACGGCACCAACACGGTGACTGTCGCCGCGGACACCGAGATCAACGCCGTGTTCATCGAGGACGCGCCGTCCGGGCTCGACAACATCGTCGAGCACTGGCCGTTGTTCGACTTCCCGACGAAGTCGCTCGAGATCCAGGTGACCGTCTACGAGATCGACGTCAGTGACGACGGCCAGCTCGGCCTCGACTTCATCTCGTGGAAGAACGGTCCGGGCCGCAACCTCGCGGCGATCGGCGCCTTCTACCAGAAGGAGAAGGTGACGACGTTCAACGGCAACCAGGACACGCTGATCTACAACTCGGGTCAGGGCACGTTCGGTCTGCCGGGCGCCGAGATGAACAGCAGCGGCCGCAACTCGGCCTACATGCTCGACGTCTCGTCGGCCTTCTTCGACTTCCTCGTCTCGCAGGGCAAGGCCCGCGTGATGACGCAGTCGAAGCTCGTCGCGTTGAACCGCACGCCGGCGACGCTGACGGTCGGTGACCAGATCCTGTTCCACCGCATGCAGGAAGCGGGCGATCTCCGCGGCGGCCAGCGCCTCGAACCGCTCGATCCGTTCGGCACGATGGAAGGTGTCGTCGACACGACGGCCGGTGGTCAGATCACCGACGCCGAACTCGCGCTGCTCGCCGATCACCCCGACAACCGCACCGTGTCGCCGTCGCTGGCGTCGCGTGCGCTCGGCTCGGTGACGTCGGGCTTCACGATCACGTTCACGCCGATCATCAATCAGATCGGCGCGACGGTCCCGCTCGTCATGTCGCTCGTGTCGCACACCGGCTACGCCGACGACGGCACGCCGGTGCTCCACAGCCACGCGATCGACACCGTGTTCAAGGTTCCGCACAACGGCCGCACGATCAGCATCGGCGGCGCGGTGATGCAGCGCCGCGCGGACTCGACGAACAAGGTCCCGTTCCTCGGCGACCTGCCGTGGATCGGTTACCTGTTCGGCGGCGAGTCGCGCCTCGATCAGAAGACGATGGTCGTCACGACGTTGACCTGCCGCACGCTGGAGGCGCAGGCGAATCAGACCGACGCCGACGTCGATCTCGAGCAGCGCGCGAAGGGCGAGAAGTCGACCAAGGCGATGGAGAACCCGCCCGGCTTCCTCGACGGCGTCGAAGACTGATCCATGCACACGAACGAAGGAACCAAGACCATGAAACACATCGTGCTGATGGTCGGCGCCGCGCTGGCATTCGCCGGAGTCGCGTCCGCCCAGAACAAGAAAGTGAATCCCGACGAAGCGACGGGCGTCCAGAACCGTCGCGGTGACACGAGTCCGGGCGGTGGCTTCTCGAACCTCGAGAGCAACAGCCGCATCGACGACTACTTCAACCAGGACGAGCAGATCAACGTGAACCCGGATTCGGGTGTCGTGAAGGTCCTGCGCGTCAACCAGAAGAACCTGATCAACGACTTCGTCACCGCGGTGTTCCCGTTGAACACGGTGCTCCCGCGCGAGATCCGCAACGTCTTCCGCACCGTCTGCGGCAAGGAAGGCGGTCGCGCCGAGGTCATCCAGGACAAGGTGTCGAAGAAGTACTGGCTGCAGGTCATCTGCCCGGCGTTCATGCTCCCTCACATCGAGGAAGCGGTGAAGCAACTCGACCAGGCGTGGATCAAGGAAGTCCGCGACGGGTCGGCGACGGGTGAATACCGGGCCAAGTTCCGGCCGATCGAGACGTTCGACGCGATCGCGTCGTTCTACGCCGGCGAAGGCGCGACCTTCACCGACACGAACGGCAACCGCGTGCTGCGTCGCGACGAACCGTATCGCGTCGAGAAGTTCATCGCCGCGTGCGAAGAGCTCGACCAGCCGCCGCCCCAAGCGCACCTGAAGGTCCGCATCTACGAGGTCGACACGTCGAACGACCTCAAGCTCGGCGTCGACTGGATCGCGTGGAAGAACGGCCCCGGCCGCTCGCTGTTCCAGGCGATCTTCTCGGGTCAGGACTCCTACACGCGGTATCGCAACGCGACGGGCTTCTTCGATCCGAACCTCGGCACGACGACCGTCATCAACCCGGGCACGCACTCGATCACGAACGACTCGTCGCAGTACCTGCTGTCGGCGAACTACGTGCTGACGACGGCGTACCTCGACTTCCTGCGCGTGAAGGGCAAGGCCCGCACGCTCGCCGAGCCCGAAATTTTCGTGCGCAACGCGAAGTCGGCTACGTGGTCGTCGACGACGCAGTTCCTGTCGTTCGCGGTGGCTCCGTCCGATCCGGGCCCGTTCGGTACCAAGCCGGCGTTGCTCGACAAGAACCCGGCCGGCGGCAGCATCGCGGACCAGAACTTCACGCATAACCGCACGCTGAAGCACCGCCTCCCCTCGAGCACCGCGACGAACCAGCTCGGTCTGTCGTTGACGGTGACGCCGGTCATCGGCATGGAGTCGGCGGAAGTGCTCTTCGCGCTCACGTCGACGGAACTGACGGGAACGACGCCGCAGGGCACTCCCATCATTTCCAAGCGCGAGATCACGTCGAAGCAGCGTCTGGTCGACGGCC
>JAEUIB010000615.1 GCA_016795255.1 Planctomycetota bacterium | reverse complement strand
GCCGAGGCGATGACCGTGACGAGCACGTTGCCCGCGAGTCCGAAGCGCACCTGCATGCTCTCCGCATCCTGCGGATCGCCGAGGTGGAGCACCGTGACTTCGACGTCACCGGCCGTCTCGGCGCTGCGCGTGAACTTGGCGGTCGCTCCGGCCGTCTCGAGGGCGCTCTCGATCTGGGTCATCACGGCTTCGCCGCCGTCACCGACATCGGCGAGCACGCAGAACGCACCCCCCATCGTCACCGACGTCTCGCCGGTCTTCTCCGGCTCGGTCAGTTCGAGCATCGCGAACCCGAGCGGGCCCTTCACCGCTTCGAGCAACGAGAACGGGTCGTAACCCGCCTCCTTCAACTGCAGCTCGGACATCAATCCGAGCCAGCCCGTGACCGCTTCGCGCATGGAAGCCGACGCGTCGTCGCGCCACAGGTCGCCGTACTTCGACGTCGAGAAGCCTTCGCGCATCTTCGTGACGTCGTCGATGCCGAGGAACGCGATCGTCCCGTCGGGCAGCACGCGCTCGAAGCCTTGCGCGGAAAGCGCCGGCGCGATGCCGGCGAGCGCGAGGCAGATCCCCGCGAGGAACGTGGAACGTGAACGCATGGAACTCACTCCTGCGGGTAGACGAGCACTCGGTCGTGGACCAGGATCGCGATGTCGTTCTTGCCGTCGCCGGTGACGTCGCCGAGCGCGATCTCGCGCGGCTCGGGACGACCACCGTCGTCGCCACGGTCGAAGATGCGCTCTTCGAAGACCTCGAACTTCAGCGCGTACTCGAGTCGATTGGCGCGGACGGCCGCGATCGCGATCAGGTGGTGCGCGCTCTCGATGAAGACCGCGTCGGTCTCGCCGTTGCCGTTGACGTCGCCGAGCGTCAGCTCGAACGGATAGCCGTCCTTGATCGGCAGGTCGAAGTCCGCGATCGTCTCGAGCACCGCGTCGGAACCGCCGTTCTGGATCATGCCGAAGCGGTCCTTCGCGACCAGCAGCACGTCGGTCGCGCCGTTCGCGTCGAGGTCGGCGAAGCGCAATTGAGCGCCGGCCAGCTCACCGAGGTCGACGCGCAGCCGCTCCTTGGCGACGCCGTCGACGAGCTGCATCACGACGAGTTCCGCCGCGCGCTTGTCGACCACGAGGATCTCGGCCTTCTTGTCGCCGTCGAGGTCGGCGAAGCCCGCGCTCGTCAGTTCGGCGGCCGGCGAGTCGAGGTTGTACTGCGCGACGACCTTCGGCAGCTTGTCGGCGCCGAAGTACAGCGAGCGCGCGAATTTCGGCCCCGGCACGAGCAGTTCGTTCTGGCCGTCGCCGTCGACGTCGCCGTACGCGAGCGCTGCCTTCGTCACGCCCTTCAGGATGCCGATGCCCGGCAGTTCCTTCGTGCCGAAGTCCGTGAAGCCCTTGCCGTCCGCGTTGCATCCGAGGATGCGCGGCAGCTCGCCCTTCACGAACAGCATCAGGTCCTTCTTGCCGTCGCGATTTACGTCCGCGATCAGCAGGTCGGTCGGATCGGACTTCACGTCGGCGACTTCGACCGTGAGGTCGGGAGCGCCCTTGGCGTCGAGGCGAACCGCCGAGATCTTGCGCTTGCTGCCCTTGCCGTCGGCGAGCACGGCCCAGGTCTCGGCCTTGCCGTCGCCGTCCTGATCGGCCACTTCGAGCAACACGAGCGTCTGACCGCCCGGGATCGCGAGTCCGTTCGGGAACGCGATCTTGCCGTCGGCGCCGATCGTGCACTGCCCGATCGCTTCCTCCGCCTGCGCGGCCACCATCAGATCGAGCTTGCCGTCGCCGTCGACGTCGCCGACGCGCGGATTCGTCACGCCGTTCATCGACGGGAACGACGTGAAGCGCTGGCCGGACAGGAGGTCCGAGTAGACGACGATGCGCGCCGCACCCGGCTCCGCGACGACGAGTTCGGGACGCGCGTCGCCGTTGAGATCGGCCAGCACGTCGGCGCGCTTGTCGGCGTCCTTCATCGGCTCGAACGGCACGACGCGGACCGACGACAGTTTGAAGCCCTGTTCACCTTCGACGGACTTCGTCGCGAGGCGCAGCGTCGCGACGCGGCCCGAGCGTCGGCGGATCGCCGCGACGTCGGCCTTCTTGTCGCCGTTCTGATCCGCGACTTCCCACGCGCGCACTTCGGCGAAGCGCGACGTGACCTCGGGTCCGAACGCGAACGCGCCCTTGCCGAAACGCCAGCGGAACGGCCATTCGGTGCCCGGCACGACGTAGACGAGGTCGACGCGACCGTCGCCGTCGAGCTCGCAGACGTACAGCGACGCGGGGTCCTTCTGCGCGTTCGGCAGCTTCAGCGTCTCTTCGAGCCGGCCCTTGTCGTTCTGCTTGAAGAAGTACGTCGTCTCCTTGCCGAGCACGACGACGTCGTTCTTGCCGTCGCCGTCGACGTCGACGACCGTGATCGCGCGGCCCGACGCCGACAGGTTCTCGACGTCGAAGCGCACCGTGCGCGTGAACGCGCCCTTGTCGTCCTTCGACACGACCGACAATTTGCCGGAGTCGCCGCAATACAGCAGCTCGGCCTTGCCGTCGCCGTCGACGTCGCCGATCGCGATCGCGCTGACCTGCTCCTCGGTCGCGTGACTGTCGCGCTTGAAGAACGCCTCGTCCGGCAACTCGTTGGTGACGTTGCCCGTCGACTCGAGCTTCGGATCGGCCGCGCCGGCGTCGCCGGGCGCGCGCTGGATCAGGAACTCGATCTTCGACCGCCCGTTGTTCACGGCGACGAGGTCCTTGCGACCGTCGTCGTTGACGTCGGCGACCGTGAGGTCGCTGAGGCCGGCGTTGAACTTCGAGTTGATGATCCCGGTGAACCCGTACTCGCGGTGCAGTTCGTTCCACGTCTCGGTCTCGCCGCCCTCTTGACGGGCCACGCCGTGCGCGGCGACGGCGACGATGAAGGCGGTCACGAAGCCCACTCGGAGGAGCGAGCGCGACAGCGTCGTGTTCATGGGGTGGTTTCCCGTTGGCTGAGGTGCGAGGCCGTATCCAAGCCGGGAGAGACTAGAGAAGCGCGCAGGCCGAGGAAAGGTGGCCGCTGTTGCGGCCCGGGGTTCCCCCCTTAGAATCCTGCGCTTCGTCGACGCCGGAGGACTCCCATGCGCGCCATCGCCCTCGCATTCGCCCTCGCCGCCCTGACTTCTTCGGCCCTGGCCGTCGAAGAGATCACGCTGGCCGACGGCAAGGTCGTCCGCGGCGAGGTCCTCAAGGAGACGGCGGACAAGGTGTTCGTCGACATCGGCTTCACGGTGCTCGAGATCCCGATCGCCGACATCACGGCGCGCAAAGACCTGTCGAAGGTCGAGGCCGCACCGCAAGAAGGCGCCGAGACCAACAAGGGTCTGTGGTCGGAAGCCCAACTCGTCGAGCTGTCGGTCAAGGAGTGCGTGAAGAAGGTCGGCGACGGCGTCGTCATGGTGAAGACGACCAGCGGTCTCGGCTCGGGCTTCATCATTCGCGAGGACGGCTACGTCATCACGAACAACCACGTGGTGCAGGGCGAGGTCGACATCTCGGTGACGGTCTACAAGACCCTGTCCGACGGCCAGATCGACAAGAAGATCTACGAGAAGGTCAAGCTGATCGCGATGAACCCGGTCGTCGATCTCGCGCTGCTGAAGATCGACGAGAAGGAACTCGGCGACGACAAGCTGCAGAAGGTCCACCTCGGCAAGATCGAGGAAGTGTCGGTCGGCCAGACGGTGTTCGCGGTCGGCTCGCCGCAGGGCATGGAGCGCTCGGTGTCGCAAGGCATCGTGTCGATCAAGAACCGCGCGGCGAACGGCATGGTCTACATCCAGACGACGACCGCGCTGAACCCCGGCAACTCCGGCGGACCGCTGTTCAACAGCAAGGGCGAAGTCGTCGGCGTCAACTCGTGGAAGCGCCTGTTCTCCGAAGGCCTGAACTTCGCGATCCCGATCGACTACGTGAAGCACTTCATCGAGAACCGCGACGCGTTCGCGTACGACCGCGACAACCCGAACAACGGCGTGCGCTACAACGCGCCGCCGCGTCGTCCGAAGACCGACGAACCGAAGAACTGACGACGACGGAACGAGGGCGCATCGTGGGCAAACGATCTCCGAATCCGCGCCCGGTGCGCTCCGACGCCGCGACGAAGCTGCGCGTCGGCGTGCTCGTCGCGCGCTACAACGCGGACATCACCTCCGGGCTGTTGCGCGGCGCCGCGAAGGCGCTCGCCGAGGTCGGCGTGAAGAGCAAGCGCGTCGAAGTCCACGAAGTCCCCGGGTGCTTCGAGCTGCCGCTCGTCGCGCGTGCGCTGGCGAAGTCGGGTCGCGTCGACGCGGTCGTCGCGCTCGGCTGCGTGATCCAGGGCGACACGGACCACTACCAGCACGTCTGCGAGCAGACCGCCGCGGGCTTGATGAAGGCCGGCCTCGACGGCGGCATTCCGGTCGCGTTCGGCGTGCTGACGACGAAGACGCGCGCCCAGGCTCTTGCCCGCGCGAAGGACGACTCGAACAACAAGGGCGCGGAAGCCGCCGCCGCCGCGATCGAAACCGCTCTCCTCCTCGAACAGATCCGGAAACGCTGACCGTGGCCATCCGCAAGCGAACGCGAGCGCGCGAACTCGCGCTCCAGCACCTCTACACCGTCGACCTGCGCGGCGCCGACGACACCGAGAACCTCGCCGTCTGGCTCGAGACGCAGACCAACGACGCGCGCATCCGCGCGTTCGCGGCCGACATCGCGACCGGCTGCATGGAGCACCAGCCCGCGATCGACGCCGAGATCAAACGCGTCGCGAAGAATTGGGACTTCCACCGGATCGCCGTCGTCGACCGCAACATCCTGCGGCTCGCGGTGCACGAGATGCTGCATCGCGGCGACATCCCGCCGCGCGTGACGCTGAACGAAGCGATCGAGTTGGCGAAGCGCTTCTCGACCGCCGAATCGGGCGGCTTCGTCAACGCGCTGCTCGACAAGATCCGCGCCAATCACGGCCTCGATCCCGACAAGGTCCGCGAACCGGCGCGTGGCGCCGCGGAACCGGACGGCGAGATCGACGACGTCGCGCAATCCGCCGACGACTGAGGCCCGCGCCGATGTTCAAGAAGCTGTTCGAAGGCCTGAAGAAGACCCGTGATGCACTGTCGCTCGGCTTGCGCACGGTGCTGTCGATCGGGCGCGACCTCGACGACGAAACGCTCGATCGCCTCGAGGAGACGCTGTACACGGCGGACCTCGGCCCGAGCGCGACGGCGATGATCGAGAAGGCGCGCAAGGCCTACAAGCTGCGCGAGATCAAGACCACCGACGACGTGATGGTCTTCCTGCGCAAGGAGATCGAGGATCGTCTCGGCGAGCGCTCGGAGCTCGAACTGCGCGGCGTGCCGCCCACCGTCGTGCTGATGGTCGGCGTCAACGGCAGCGGCAAGACGACGACGATCGCGAAGCTCGCGCGCCACTTCACGCAGCAGGGCAAGAAGGTCGTCATCGGCGCCGGCGACACGTTCCGCGCCGCGGCCGCCGAGCAGTTGCAGATCTGGGCCGATCGCGTCGGCGCGACGCTGGTGCGCGGCAAGGCCGGCGCCGATCCCGCGGCCGTCGCGTTCGACGCGGCCGAGCGCGCGGCGACCGACAAGGCCGACGTGCTGCTCGTCGACACCGCGGGCCGCCTCGTCACGCAGGCGCACCTGATGCAAGAGCTGTCGAAGATCAGCCGCGTGCTCGGCAAGCGCATCCCCGGCGCGCCGCACGACGTGCTGCTGGTGCTCGACGCGACCACCGGCCAGAACGCGATCCAGCAGGCCGAGAAGTTCAAAGCGGCCGTGCCGGTGACGGGGCTGATCGTCGCGAAGCTCGACGGGTCGGCCAAGGGCGGAGCGGTCGTCGGGATCCGCGAGCGGGTCGGCGTGCCGGTGAAGTTCATCGGCGTCGGCGAGAAGGCCGACGACCTCGAGCCGTTCGACCCCAAGGATTTCGCGCGCTCGATGTTCGAAGGCACGCCGACGTAACGACTTGCGTAGGTGCGCCGCCCCTTCGGCGACGCCTCGGCGCTTCAGTCCGGAGCGCTGTCCATCCGATGGACTGGCCCTCGGGGGTCGGTTCGATGGCGTTACGAGCACCCAGTCTTCGCGTGCTTCCACGCGCACTCGCGGCCGCGCTGCTGGCGGCGGTCGTCGTGTTCCCGTTGGCCGCTTGGGTCCTCCATGCGCACGTGAAGCGCGCCGCCGTCGCCGCGCTGGTCTCGAACGCGACGATGGGCGCCGAGTCGGTCCGCGATCGCGTCGACGAGCTGCGGCGGACGCTCGATGCGGCGGCGCCGTCGTGTTCGCGACGCTTGCTCGACGATCCGCCGCAATCGCCGCGGCTCGAGCGGATGCTCGAGGCGATGCTCGCGGCGACGCCGCGACTCGCCGCCGTCGCCGTGGTCGCTGCCGAAGGGCGCGTGGTGTTCGCGGTCGCGCCGGACGCCGACGGGTTCGATCCGCAGGTTTGGTTCGGACGCGCAGCGCCACGACGATCGCCGCTCGTCGCGCGCGATGCGGACGGCCGCGCGGCGCACCTGTGGCTGCCATTGTCGGTCGCCGGTGATGCGGACGTGCGCGTCGTCGGCGTCGTCGATTCCCGGACGCTGTTGCCGCGCACGTCGCCGACGCACGACGGGGAATGTCTCGAACTCGTGCTGCCGACCGCGAAGTCGCCGATGGCGACGCGCGTGCCGGGCGCCGACCTGCGACTCGAACTCGACGATCGTTCCGATTACGTCGCGTTGCGCGTCGAACTCCCGAGTGCACCGCGCGCGATCGAACGCATGACCGCCGCCGTGACGACGCCACTGCTCGCGCTCGGCGCACTGCTCGTGTTGACGTTCGGACTCGCGGCGCGCCTCGGCTTCGGAGCGCGCGTGCGCGCCGTCGGCGAGCGCCACGTGAAAGCGCGGCACGTGTGGTTCGGGCCGCGCGTCGCAGTCGACACGCAGCCGCGCGCGACGTCCCGCGAGCCCGGTCCGATCGTGCTGAAGGCGACGCCCTCCGAAGTCGCCGACTGCGACCACGACGTGCCGGCGCCGATCTGCGCCGACGATCCCGACCATCGCGGCTGATCGCGCGAACCCGCGGACTCGACGCAGGTCCCGCGCTCGACGCTCGCCGCGCACGCGAACTTCGTCGGAATTTTTGCAGAGCGATCGCGCGAACCTGAGGCTTCATGTGCGCGCCGAGTCCAACTCCACTCACTCTCTCACTCTCTCCTCTCTCTCCTCCCCCAGTCGCTCGCTCCGAATCTGCCGCTGCTCATTCGATCGGGATCGAAGGCCCGATCGGGGAATCGAGTCATTACGTCATTACGCATGCGCCCGAGCTCTCCCCTCGGTCGCGGCGGGTCGTCTCGTGCATCGTGGTCGGTGATCGAGTTCGCTCGTGTCGCACGCAGCTTGTTGCTGTGCGGCATCGGCGGAGTCATGGCCGCATGTACCGACGAACGCCCCGCTGCGCCTCCTCGTGAGCCGAATCATCTCGACGTCCTGTTGTGCGTGATCGACACCCTGCGAGCCGATCGGCTCGGCTGTTACGGCGCCGATCGCCCGACCAGCCCGACCGTCGATCGCCTCGCCGGAGAAGGGGTCCGCGTCGTCGACTGTTGTGCGCAGAGTTCGTGGACCGGCCCGTCGATGGTGTCGATGTTCACGAGCCGGCGACTGTCCGCGGACTTCGTGCACATGCCCGACACGGAGACGCTGACGCGGCGACTCCGCCGCCGCGGCTACGCGACGCTCGCGGCGCAGTACAACAGCCTGCTCGCGCCCGGGAACGGCTACGACCGCGACTTCGACCAGTACCTGACGTTCCCGCCGCCGAAGAAGATCGGCGCCGCACTGGCGAAGGTCGGCGACAAGCCGTTGTTCTTCTATCTCCACCTCGCCGACCCGCACGATCCGTACGAGCCGACCAAGCCGCACGATCGATTCGCACCACGGCCGCTCGAACCCGAGCGCGCGGCGCGCGTCGAGCAATTCGTCCGCGCGTCGATGGCCGGTGCGGCGAAGGCCGATCAGGACGCCGCCGTACGCAAGACGCTGGACGCGATGGCCGCGGAGCGCGGGCGCTACGACGGCGACGTGCATCAGGCCGACGGCCGGCTCGCGGCGGTGCTCGAGATGCTGCGTCGCTCGGGGCGCCTCGAACGCACGATCGTCGTGATCGCCGCCGATCACGGCGAAACGCTGTTCGAGCACGAGGAGACGCCTTCGGCGCTCAGCGACACGGAAGCCGTCGACGCGATGCAGCGCTTCAAGCGCGGCCACAACGCGGTGCTGACCGAGGTGCTGCTGCGCGTGCCGCTGATCTTCCACGGACCCGGCGTGCCGCGCGGCCTCGTGCATCCGGGACCGACCGAGAACATCGACATCGTGCCGACCGTGCTCGAACTGCTCGGCATCGACCCCGACGGTCACCTCGACGGCACGAGCCTCGTCGGTGACTTCGCGATGCTCGCGAACGGCGAAGTGCCGACCGGCCGCGAGTTCGTGTTCGCGAACACGAAGCTGCTGACGTCGGTCCGTCACCGCAGCGGCGCGAAGCTCGTTCGGCCGTGGTCGCACGACGTGCCCGAACGTCCGCAGTTCTTCGACCTCACCACGGATCCGTTCGAGTTGCGGCCGCTCGGCATCGACGACGAACGCGCCGAGCGCCTGACCGAGGCGATCAAGCGCATGCGATCCGCCGCACTTCGCCCGACCAACGCCGAGGACACGATCGACCCGCTGGTGTTCGAGCGCATGCGCGAACTCGGTTACATCGGGGATGAGGAACGCTGATCGCTCGGGCCGCTGGGCCGGATGCGCTGGCATCCAGGCAGGCGGGGGGCCGAAGGCCCCCCCGCGCCCCATCACACAAGGCGGGGGCTTAAGCCCCCGCACCCCCTCGTTCGACCGCTTC